>JAUYSA010000355.1 GCA_030696545.1 Hyphomonadaceae bacterium | reverse complement strand
GCCGTGATGGCGGCGCCCTCCTCCGCCCGCGCCGACGAGGGCATGTGGACGTTCGACAACTTTCCTTCCGCAAGGGTGAAGCAGGCCTACGGTTTTGCCCCGGACCAGAAATGGCTGGATCGCGCACGTGCGGCCTCTGTGCGTCTTGATGTTGGATGCTCGGGCGCGGTGGTCTCGAAAGATGGGCTGGTGATGACCAACCGGCATTGTGTGGTCGATTGCGAAAGCGATCTTTCCAGTCCCGGCCATGACTATGTGCGGGACGGCTTCTTCGCGGCCACCCGGAAGGACGAGAAGATCTGCCCGGGCGGGGGCGCCTCCATACTGCAGTCGATGACCGATGTTACGCAGCGCGTGAAGCGCGCGCCCGCCGGACCTGCGCGCTCGGCCGAAATAGCGGCCATCGAGGACGAAGCCTGCGGCGAAAACCGTTTGCGGCTTTGCGAGGTGACGAACCTTTATCGCGGCGGGCAGTACCAGCTTCACGTGTACGACCGCTACGACGACGTTCGGATCGCGTTTGCGCCTGAGGTTCAATCTGCGTCGTTTGGCGGGGACCCGGATAATTTCAACTTCCCCCGCTATGCGCTCGACATGGCGCTGGTGCGGCTTTACCGCGATGGCCGCCCGGCAACATTTGCTGATCCGCTGAAGCTAGATCCGACGCCGGTGAAGGCTGGCGATCTCGTGCTCGTACCCGGTCATCCCGCCTCGACCGAGCGGTTGCTGACCAACGGGCAGCTCGCATTCCAGCGCGATCATTTCCTGCCGTGGCGGATTGAGTATCTCGCGCAGATCCGTGGAGCGATGCTCGCGGAGTCGACCAAGGGCGAGGAAGACGCGCGCCAGATCAGCGAAGCGCTGGAGAATGTCGAGAACAGCCTCAAGGTTGCCAAAGGGCAGCGCGGCGCGCTTGTCGAGCCGTCATTCTTCGGCGCGAAGGCGGACGAGGAAAAGAAGCTGCGCGATGCTCTGGCCGCAAGGGCCGATCTGCGCGCGAAGTATGGCGACCCGTTTGCTGAAGTTGCATCTGTCGTTGCGGCGCAGAAGCGGGCGTATCTCGCTTACCAGATGCTGGAGTCCCGCTATGGCGCTGGCTCGGTCCTGTTAAACGATGCCCGCACGCTGCTGCGCGCGGCAGAAGAGCGGGGCAAGCCTGATGGCGAGCGGTTGCCGGAGTACACAAATTCGCGCCTGCCTGCGCAGGAGAGCGCTGTGCTTGCTGAAGCGCCGATCCATCCCGTTCTGGAGAAGCTGGAGATCGCATTCTGGCTGGAGAAGACGCGCGAGTATCTGGGTGCGGATAGCCCAGCTGTGAAGGCGATGTTTGGCGCCCGGACATCGGGCGAGATCGCAGCCGAGATCGTTCGCGAAAGTCAGATGAACGATGCGGGCTTCCGCAAGCGGCTTTGGAACAATCCCGAGCTGGCGCGCTCATCGAACGATCCGGCAATCGCGCTGGTAAGGCGGGCCGACAATGCCGCCCGCATGGCGCGCGCAAACTACGAAGAGACGGTTACACGGCCGCTGTCCGCCGCCACGGAGAAGGTGGCGGGCCTGCGCTTCGACGTGATGGGCAAGGATATCTATCCCGACGCCACGTTCACGCTTCGCCTGTCCTATGGCGCCGTGAAGGGCTGGACCGATCCGGTGCAGGGCGATGTGGCGCCGTTCACGTATGCGTCGGGGCTGTGGACGCGCGCGACAGGGGCCTATCCGTTCAATCTCGCTGCCCGATGGGTCGAGGGGAAGAACAGGATACCTGCGTCGACACCGTTCAATTTCGTGACGACCAATGATGTTATTGGTGGGAACTCCGGCTCGCCTGCGCTGAACCGGGATGGGCGCATTATCGGCCTGGTGTTCGACGGCAACATACATTCGACTGGCGGATCATTCGGTTTCGATCCGGCGCTGAACCGCACGGTTGTGTTGTCGAGCGAGATGATCGTTGCGGCGCTGCGCGGAATCTATGGCGCGAATATTCTTGCCGACGAACTTCAGAAGTAGCGTAGCGTAAGCAAGGGGCAGGCGGGGCATGAACATGGAATGGGGCTGGGACAACGGCCGAGCCATACTCGGCCTGTTCGTCATCACCGGGATTGCCTGGCTCCTGTCGGAGAACAAGCGCAAATTCCCATGGAAGATCGTCGTTGGCGCAGTCGCGATGATGTACGCGTTCACGCTGCTGCTGTTCGGTGTGCCGATCATCCGGGCCGGGCTTGATGGTGTGAACAGCGGCATCAACGTGCTGATCGCCGCTACGCGCGAGGGTACGGCGTTCGTGTTCGGCCCTGTCATCGGCGATCAGGCGAAGTGGGAGCAGCTGGTCGGGACGCCCGGTCCGATCTTCATTTTCCAGCTATTGCCGCTGGTCATCGTGATCGGCTCGCTGTCGGCGATCCTCTGGCATTGGGGCATTCTGAAAGTCATCACCAATGGCTTTGCCTTCATGTTCCAGCGGACGATGGGCATGGGCGGGCCGACCAGCCTTTCGGTCGCGGCCAACATCTTCATGGGGCAGACGGAAGCGCCGCTTCTGATCAAGCCGTATCTGAAGGTCATGACGCGTTCGGAATTGCTGATCGTGATGGCAACCGGCTTTGCGACCATCGCGGGTTCGGTTCTGGTGGTCTATGTCACGCTGCTGCGCGACACGCTTCCAGCCGTAGCGGCGCACCTTATCACCGTGTCGATCATTGCCTCGCCCGCCGCTGTGGCGCTTGCGATGGTGATGATCCCGGAGACGGAGGCGACTTCCAAATCGTCAGGCGAAACAGATTTCAAATACCACTCGACCATGGACGCTTTCGCGAGCGGCGCCACCGATGGCATAGCCATCATCTGGAATATCGCGACGATGCTGATCGCCGCGCTGGCGCTGGTCTATATTGCCAACGCCCTGCTGGGCGCCATTCCGATAACGATCAACTGGAACGGCGTGGATCAGCGGCTGAGCCTCGACATGATCCTCGGCTGGATGTTTGCGCCGCTGATGTACATGGCGGGTGTGCCAATGCAGGAAGCGGCACAGGCCGGGACGTTTGTGGGCCAGAAGACCGTGTTCACCGAGTTCGTCGCCTTCATCAATCTCGGCAACCTGCCGGCCGACGCAATGACGGAGCGGACGCGCACGATCGTCACCTATGCGATCTGCGGCTTCGCCAACTTTGGCTCGATGGGCATCCTGATTGGCGGACTGTCGATCATGTGCCCGGAAAGGCGACCGGACTTCCTGTCGCTCGCCTGGAAGACGCTGTTCTCCGGGACGCTCGCGACCATCATGGCGGCTGCGGTGGTGGGCTCGCTTCCCTATGGGCTGTTCAAGACGGCCGACGTGCCCCCGCCGGCGCCGGCCGTAACGATTCAACCAGCGGATGTGATTCCCGAACCGGCGCCCTCAAGCCCGATCACAACTCCGGCGCCTGCCCCGGAAACGGCCCCTGCTCAGCCAACTCAGCAAACTCCGTAGTTTCCCGGCACTAGCGGGCGTCGCCGAAAGGGTTAAACAACGGCCCCAAGGCGAATGCGTTTGCGGCTCAGGTGGCGTGTTGCTTGCCTGTACCGGGACGCTGGACTCAAAGCGCCAGCGGTTACGGAGGAATAAAGTGCGGGGATCTTATACGGCCGCGAGCTGGATTGCGCTCGCGACGGCCATGACTGTGTTTGCAGGTCCGGCGTTTGCGCAGCAGCCGCCGACTCGGGTCGCGACTGAAGGCCCCAAGGGTTCGGCAGGGGACGTCGTTGTCATTTATGGCGACCGCGACTCGTCTGATCCGGGCTCCTATTCGGTGATCGGCGAACAGCAGATCGCGGAAACCGCCGCGAACCACCCCGCGGAAATCCTGAACGCCATTCCCGGCGTCAACGTTCAGATGAACTCCGGTCAGGAGCTTCTGGTCGCGATCCGATCCCCAGTGCTTTCAGGCGGTGCGGGGCAGGGCTCGTTCCTGATCCTCGAGAACGGCATCCCGACGCGCGCGCCCGCGTTCGGCAACGTCAACGCGCTGTTCGAGGTTCATCACGAGACGGCGGAAGCCATCGAAGTCGTGCGCGGACCCGGTTCGGTGCGCTATGGCTCGAACGCCGTGCATGGTCTGATGAACTTCATTGACCCCGAGCCCGGCGCTCAGGAAGGCCAGACGCTGACGCTCAGCGCCAACTCGCTGCAGCGCTATCGCGCTGATGCGACCGCCAATTTCAAGACCGGCGATGTGTCCAACTGGATCGGCCTGTCGATGATGGACGACGGCGGCTGGCGTGATGCATCCGGCGTCGACCAGCAGAAGCTGACGGTTCGCTCCAAGTTCGGCGGCGAGACGTGGAACGCTGTCGCTACGGTGGCCGCTGTGAACCTCAACCAGGAAACGGCTGGCTTCATCCAGGGGCTCGATGCCTACAAGGACGAAGATATCGCCACGACCAATCCGAACCCCGAAGCCTATCGCGACGCCTGGGCCGCACGCGCCAATGTGCGCTTCGAGACCAATATCGGCGATGGCCAGCTGACGGTGACGCCGTTCGCGCTGACCCAGCGCATGATCTTCATTCAGCACTTCCTGCCCGACCAGTCGACCGAGAAGAACGGCCACGACTCGCTGGGCCTGATGACGCGCTATGACTTCGGACCGGACAATCTGCGCTGGGCTGTCGGCGCGGATATGCAGTGGGCTGATGGCTTCCTGAAGGAAATCCAGTCGCAGCCGAGTTTCGGTGGGACACCCGCCAACCGTACATTCCCGCGCGGGATCCATTACGACTACGACGTGGAAACCTGGACGGCGGCGCTCTATGGCGAGGTCGATTGGGATTTCGCGCAGAACTGGAGCCTGCTTGCGGGCGTGCGCGGTGAATCGCATTTTTACGACTATGTGACAAACAAGGCGCCCGGCACGACCGGCCGCTTCCGCGTCGCGCCGAGCAGCACGGATCGCTACAAGCTGCTCACGCCGAAAGTGGGCCTGACGTATTCGGGCTTCAACGACGTGATCGTTTACGCGAACTATGCCCGTGGCGCGCGCGCGCCTCAGACTTCGGACCAGTATCGCCTGCAGAATCTGCAGACGATCCAGCGTCTCGATGTCGAGAATATCGACAGCTATGAGGTCGGCGCCCGTGGTCAGCTCGCAGGCATCGATTTCGATGTCGCGCTCTACACGATGAAGAAAGACAACTTCTTCTTCCGTGACTCCGATGGCCTGAACGTGCCGAATGGCAGGACCGAGCATACCGGCCTGGAAGTGTCGCTGGCCGGTGAACTCGGCGAGTTCGCAGGCGGCAAGTTCCTGTGGAACGGGAACTTCTCGTGGTCGGACCAGATCTACGCCTTCAACCGCAATGTGGCCTCCGCTGCGGAGGACATCTTTGAAGGCGACCAGATCGACACCGCGCCGCCCTGGCTGGCCGATGCCGGCATCGGCTGGCAGAGCCAGCAGTTCTCGCTGTTCCTGACAGCGGACTATGTCGGCGAATACTTCGCCAACGCAGCCAACACGGCGACCTATGACGGACACCTGATCGGCCATCTGCGCGGCGGCTGGAGGTTCTCGGACGATCTCGAAGCCTTCGTGATCGTGCGGAACATCACCGACGAGCGCTATGCCGACCGCGCTGATTTTGCCACGGGGCAGTACCGTTACTTCCCCGGCGAGCCGGTGAACGCCACGATCGGGGTGCGTGTCCGACACTAGACCCGGCTGCCGATAGGGGCGGTTGGCGCAACAAACCACTGGTTAACGGCCTGCGGCGATGCATTCGCCGCAGGCCGTTCGCTATTCGCGCGCGGCGTCTTGCACAATCATGCCCGCGTCGTTTATCTCGCAACGCAACATTCCGGGGCCGCCCATGAAAGATATCGTCGCTGCGCTTGAGAAGAAGCGTGAGTCAGCCCGCCAGGGCGGCGGACAGAAGCGGATCGACGCGCAGCACGCCAAGGGCAAGCTGACGGCGCGGGAGCGGATCGCGCTGCTGCTCGACGAAGGCTCGTTCGAGGAATGGGACATGTTCGTTGAACATCGCTCCCACGATTTCGGCATGGAGAACCAGCGCATTCCCGGCGACGGCGTCGTCACGGGCTGGGGCACGATCAACGGCCGCGTAATCTATGTGTTCTCGAAGGACTTCACCGTGTTCGGTGGTTCGCTGTCGCGCGCGCATGCCGAGAAGATCGTGAAGGTGCAGCAGGCGGC
>JAUYSA010000339.1 GCA_030696545.1 Hyphomonadaceae bacterium | reverse complement strand
CTTTGAGCAGGTCGGCGGGGCCGATCGCGCACTGGAAATGGGGCGCGACTACGCGCTCGAACGAATGGCCTTCGGGCGGCCGATCGGATCGTTCCAGGCCATCAAGCATATGCTGGCCGACATGTACGTGCAGGCCACGCTTGCGCGCTCCAACGCCTATTACGGCGCGTGGGCGCTTTCGACGGAAGCCGCCGAGCTGCCGCAGGCGGCCGCCACGGCCCGTGTCAGCGCCACCCAGGCCTTCTTGCACTGCGCCAAGAACAACATCCAGGTTCATGGTGGCATGGGCTTCACTTGGGCTTTCGACTGCCACCTGTACTATCGCCGGGCCAATCTTTTGGCGGTCAGTCTCGGCGGCCTCTCACAATGGGAGCGCCTCTTGATCTCGCGCCTGCGCCACCGCAACGCCGCCCTAACTGCTGGCTTGGGGGAGACGATCCGATGAACTTTGATGACACGCCCGAGGAAGCCGCCCTTCGCGCCAAGGTTCGCGCCTGGATCGACGCCAACGCGCCCATCCACCTCAATTCCGCCCTGGCGAACGCCGGCTTTGGCGTCGCGCCAACCGGTTTTGATTTTTCGACGGAAGGCCGGGCCTGGCAAAAGAAGAAATTCGACGGGGGCTGGGCATGTATGCAATGGCCACGCGAGTACGGGGGCCAGGCCTCGCCGCCGATCAATCAAGCGATCTGGCAACAGGAAGAGGGCGTTTACGGCGCACTCTCCAGGCTTTTTGGCATCGCTCATGGCATTGTGGGCCCGACGATCATCCGCCACGGCTCAGACGAGCAGAAGGCGAAGCACTTGCCGCGGATGGCCAATGGCCAAGAGAGCTGGTGCCAGCTGTTTTCTGAGCCCGCTGCCGGTTCGGACCTCGCCGGTCTGCGGACACGCGCGCAGCGGGAGGGAGCCAACTGGCTGATCAACGGCCAGAAGATCTGGACCAGTTACGCGCAGTATGCCGATTTCGGCATGCTGATCACCCGAACTGATCCGACCGTCGCCAAGCACCGCGGCCTGACCATGTTCCTCCTCGACATGCGCACACCCGGCGTGGAAGTCCGCCCGATCAAGCAAGCCAACGGCCAGTCGGGTTTCAATGAGGTCTTCTTCGACGACGTGCGAATTCCCGACAGCCAGCGCATTGGAGGCGTCAACGACGGCTGGAACGTCGCAATGACCATGCTGATGAATGAACGATTGGCGATCGGCCTTGGCATGTCTACGGGCTTTGAAGACATATTTGCCTTGTGCTGCGATCTTCAGACCGCCGATGGTCCAGCGATCGACGACCCGGCGATCACCTCAAGACTGGCAACCTGGGCCGCCCGTAGCAGCGGCCTGAAATACACTGTGTTTCGCTCGCTCTCTGCGCTATCGCGAGGCGAAACACCCGGACCGGAAAACTCCATCGGCAAGCTCGTCGCCGCCTCGACCCAGCAGGAAATCGCGATGTTCGCGCTCGATCTGCAGGCCCAATCCGGCGCGCTGGTCGATCCGGCGATGGCGGCCGCCTCCGCCCGTTTCCAGGCCATGTTGATGCGGGCGCCGGGGATGCGCATCGAAGGCGGCACCGACGAGATCCAACGTAACATCATTGCGGAACGGGTCTTGGGCTTGCCGTCCGACATACGGGTGGACAAGGACGTTCCGTTCAACGAGATCCCATCATCGGCTCGCCGTTAGGGTGTTGCGCGTCCGGTAGCGGACCTTCCCAGCGTCTCACGAGGGTCGAGAACGGACGCGGTGGGTGGGGGAGCTGATGTCCGTTTTAGGGCGGAGCCCGAGAGTCCGCTCATGGCGCATCGCGGACTGAGGCAAGCGATCGTTCCTGGCGTATCCGCGCCGCAAGAGCATTGCCGCCACCCCGTCCGCACTTAGGTGTGCAAGGGCCAGAACATTAGGACGAGTGGCGGCCCGGCTAAGAGAACCAGCAGGCTAAGCGGTGCACCCAATCTGGGATAGTCTGAGAACTTGTAGCCCCCAGGCCCCATCACCAACGTGTTGCACTGATGACCAATGGGTGTGAGGAAGTCACAGGCCGCTCCCACGGCGACGGCCATCAAAAATGGGTCGGGACTAAACCCCAGTTGTTTGGCCAAGGTCGCGCCGATCGGGGCGACAATGAGCACTGTGGCGGCGTTGTTTAGGAATGGGGTGACAGCCATTGACGCTAGCATCACGCCGCCGACGGCGAACAGTCCCGGCATTCCTCCGAACACCGTGTGCAACCAGCCTGCGATCAGATCGGAACCGCCTGTGGACTGGATCGCATCCGACACAGGGATCAAGGCAGCGATGAGCACGAGCAACGGCCCATCCAATGCCGCATAGGCCTCGCGCATCCTTAGTCCGCCCAAGGCGACAATAACGACCGCTGCGCCGAAAAACGCGACCGCCACGGGGACGGTGCCGAACCCCACGAGAGTCATGGCCACCGCCAGCACCACCGCCGGCAGATACCGTTTGCGCGCACTGCCGAGATGGACTTGGCGTTCGGCAAGGGGCAGCAGGTCCATCGTCTTGAGTGCGTTGGGCAAGCTCTGCTCCGCGCCTTGCAGCAGGACGATGTCGCCAGGCGCGAGCTTCGCCGTCCTGAGGTGCTGGGTGAGCTGATACCCGCTGCGCGAAACCCCTAAGAGATTGATGCCGTGTTGCCCGTAAAGATCTGATTGGCGAACGGACTGTCCGCAGAGCGGGGAGTTTCGGCCGATCACCGCTTCCACGATGGCGATCTCCTCAGATGTGCTCGCCAGGGCAATCGGACGGTCGTCGCGGATCAGCTTTAGCTTCGTGCGGCTGAGGAACTGCCCCAGGGCCTGCTGTTCACCCTCGACCAGCAGGATGTCGCCCGGTCGGACCACCGTGCTGCCACGAGGGCTGGGCCGGCGCTTTCGTCCGCGGATGAGCGCTAGGATGCGTACATCGCCTTCGCCGAAGTCCTTCAGGGCGGTGATGCTCATGGCGCCCGGAGCCCAGTCTTCCGGCACACTGACTTCTGTCGCGTAGGCATTAGCCGCCAGAGCGGCGTCCATTGAGGTGGTGCCCTGCCGGTATTTCGGCAGCATCCGGTAGCCAAAGGCGAGAAAGGTGAGGGCGATCGCAGTGAGAACCAGCCCGACCGGAGCGTAGTCGTACATGGTGAAAGGGCGACCGACGATCTCGTTTCGAACCTCAGCGACGATGATATTGGGCGCCGTGCCGACCAGGGTGACCATCCCGCCGGCCATCGCGCCGAACGCCATCGGCATGAGCAGCCTGGACGGCGACGAACCGGTTCGACGCGCAACCTGCAAAGCCACCGGCAACATGATCGCCAGAGCACCTACGTTCTTGGTCGCCATCGACAGCAGGGTCACCGCGCCAGTGAGCACTGGGACCTGGCTACGTTCGGTCTTGAGCAACGGCAGGATGAGCTGCATGACCAGTTCTATAACACCCGAACGGGCGAAGGCAGCCGACACGATCAAAGCGCAGGCGATGATGATCGTGACGTCATTCTTGAAACCGTCAAAGGCGGCCTCGGCCGGTATGATCCCAACTGCCAGGCCCAGGACCAAAGCCACCACCGCCACAAGGTCGTACCGGAAGCGCCCCCAGACAAACGCCGCGATCGTCAAGGCGATCAGTCCGAAGGCCAATCCCTGTTGTAGTGTCATCCTGCATTCGCCCCGCCTGCCGACCGATGGAACGCTACCCCTTAGGTTTGGATGCAAGCGGGACCGTAAGGTACGGGTTCACGCTATGAGGTCATGATCGCCCTCAACCTAGCCCGTTTGGACGCGCGGGTGACCAATCCCGAAACGATGAAACTGACCACGACGATGATCACACCGGCCGCGACGCCGCCACGGTGACGGCCGAGCCGCCGATGCTGAACAGCTGGGCGTAAGGAGTTCGTATCGGGGTCACTTCCCGGCGCGTTATCAATGTCGGCTCCTGGCGCGTTGCGGCCGAGCGCTTACCGCCCCTGTGCTCACATTGGAGTTCGATCGACCGGCTAGTAGACAGTCGGGCAAGTGATTACGCGCAGGATCTAGGGAACCCTGGTTGGCGCGAGGGCTTCACGCTTTGATCCTAGAGGAGCGATCATGAGCGACAACACCTATGGCGTGAGCGGCATCGTTGGTTCGTCCACAACCTCACTCGACGACGCCATCCGTCGGGCGATCGTAAAGGCGGCAGAGAACCGCCGGCACATCGGCTGGTTTGAAGTGCAGCGGATCAGCGGCCATGTGGCCGAGGGAGAGGTCGAGCATTT
>JAUYSA010000259.1 GCA_030696545.1 Hyphomonadaceae bacterium | reverse complement strand
GTGATAGCGGCCGCCTTCGAGCGGAGTTTCGCGATAGAATTGATAGACGAAGACGGGCGCGGCGTTCTGATCCGCCTTGCGGCCGGCGAGGATGGTGGAGTCGAGGAAATAGCCGCGGTCGGTCGAGGTCATGTAGAGGATCTCGTCGCGTTTCGCGTTCGGATACAGGCGGCGATACATGGCGATGGTTTCGGATGCCTCGCCCGATGGCACGAGCGCGCTGACGCGCTTCACCAGATCATCCTCGGCGAGATTCACGATGGCGGGATCGCCGCCCATGAAGACGGAGGCTTCGGTGCGGTTGGAGCCGACGATCATCGGGACTTTCGCAGACATGGCGGGCGCGGCCGGATCGAACGGGTGGGCGGGGAAGGATGGCGTGCCGATTACGGGGCGGAATTGGCCGGTGTCGCGCACTGCGCCGGGGATGTGGGTGAGCATCTGGTCGATGCTGAGCGATTGCAGCTTGTGGATTTCGTTCTTGCCGACATTGACGGCTTTCAGGAACAGCTCGGTGCGCTTCATCGCGGTTTCGGGCGTGTCGAGGCGGAGCTGCGAGCCGGACTGGACGACGCAGCGATGGAAGAGGCCCTGCGCAGGCGGCATGGCCATCATCGAAGAGGTTTTGCGGCCGCCGCCGCTTTCGCCGTAGATCAGGACGCGCGAGGGATCGCCGCCGAAGGCTGCGATATTCTCTTTCACCCATTTCAGCGCGAGCACGCAGTCGAGCATCCCGACGCTGGAGGAATCCTTCCACTCGCCGCCGCCAAGATCGCCCAGGTAGAGATAGCCGAAGGCATTGAGGCGGTGGTTGATCGTGACGATCACCACATCCTGCTTCTGCGCGATGCGCACGCCGTCATACCAGGAGGAGGAGCCCGAGCCCGACGAGAAGCCGCCGCCATGGAGCCAGACGAGGACGGGGCGCTTGGCGTTGTCCGTGCCCGGCGTCCAGACGTTGAGGACGAGGCAGTCTTCCGATTGCGGGCCGGTGGGGTTGTTGTTGATCAGCGGCGGCGGGCTGCCGGCGGGGCGCGGCGGCAGAGGCGGCGCGGTGGAGGGGCGGCCCTGTGGCGTGGGCGGGCCGTAGGCGATGGTTTCCTTCACGCCGGTCCATGGGATGGCGGGGAGCGGCGGGCGGAAACGGCCGGGGCCTGCGGTCGATGCGCCGTAGGGAATTCCTTTGAAGACCTTCACGCCGCCCTCTGAGAGGCCCTGCACTTTTCCCGCTGACGTGGTGACGATGGGCTGGCCGCCGGGCCCGATTTCGGCGAGCGGCGTTGCGCACGCGGCAAGGCCGCCAGCAAGACCTGTGAGCATGAGCGTGCGGCGATTGATGGTCGGCATGTGTTTCTCCCCGGGATATTTTTTTGCAGGGTGACGCGGTGGCGCCGCCACGTCAAACGGAGGTTTTATCTACGATTCTGGAGGCAAAAGGGTCGCACACAGGACGCTGCGTGTTTGAGGTTTCGGGCGGGCGAGGAAGCGGCTAAGGCTTGGCCGGCGCCGGCATCCGAAGCCCGGCCGTGTCGGGACAAAACGCGCAAGTCAGCGTGGCCCGCTTGGGATGGCGAGATGTTGGTACGTATCATTCAGTTCCTGATCGGTGCCGTGCTGGCCGGTGGCGGCGGCTATCTCGCGTGGACGCATCGGTCCGGCGGCATGGACATTTTTCCGCCGGCGGCGGGGATGCCGTGGCTGGTGATCGCGGGCGTGCTGGGCCTGTCGGCGGGGATCGTGTTTCTGGTGAGCGCGGTGCATCCGCGGCCGCAGCGCAAGGCGCGGTTGGCGGCGCTGGCGGCGACACGCGATGCGACGCTGGGCGCGGCCGAGGATTATTATTCGGAGCGCGGACGCGCGGCGGATCGCGACTGGCGAGCGGGAGATGTTCCAGCGCCGGTTGCGCCGGTGGCCGCGGCGCCTGTTGTGGCTGCGCCCGTGGTGGAGCCGGTGCGAGTTGTGACGCCGCCCGTGGCGCCGGTGGCTGCGCAGGTGAAGCCGGTAGCGACATCAGCGCCGCCTGCAGCTGCTGTGCCTGAGGTTTTCCCGGCGACGGCGACCCTGGCGCCCATTCCGGCAGCGGCGGAACCGCCGCCTGCCCCGCCGAAGCCACAGGAAGCTGCGCCGGTTGAAGCGCCTGTTGAGATTGCGGCTGTGGTGGCGGAGCCTGCTGCTCCCCTTCCTGCGCCCGCTCCTGTTGCGCCAGCTGCAGCCGCGCCAGAAGATCCGATTGCGGCGATACGCGCGGCGCTGGCGGCGGGGCAGCTGGACGAGGTCGACAAGCTTCTGAATGCGCGGCGGGAGTCGGCGCAGGGGCTGGAGCTGGCCGAGCTGACCGGGCTGGCCGGGGATCATGCGGCGGCGATGGGCCGGGCAAGCAATGCGAAGTGGCTGTGGCGGCTGTCGCTGAAGCGGTTCGGCGAGTTGAAGGCGATGGATACGGCGGCGGCCAAGGCCGTTGCGGAGAACCTGCGGGTTTCGGGCTAAAAAAGAGGCCGGACTGTTTCCAGTCCGGCCCATGGTCTGATCACGCCCCCGATCAATTCGGGAGGTTAGCGCTATTTCGAGATGCGCAGGCGCGAGATCGAGATCGCGATATCCTTGAAGGCGTTCTCAAGCTCGGCAGTGTTGTTCGCGAGGAAGGCGTGCTGCGGGCTGGTGGCGCACCCGAGCAGGAAGTCGTCGCTGTACTGCGCGGTGTTGAGCTCCAGGCCGACGGTGTAGATGATGATGTCCTGGTCCTTCATGGCCTCGCATATCTTCCGCGCCTGGCGGAAAGAGGCGCTTGGGCCCGGAACATCGCTGGGCATGTCAGGGGTGCAGTCGCCAGCGCTGAAGACGCCGTTGCAGGTCTGGGTGTTGAATTCACCGTCGGTCATCAGGATGGCGACCTTGGCGAGCTCGGGCGTCTCGTAGTCGAGCGGAACGTTTTCCGCCTCGCTGTCCCAGACGCCGGCGAAGTTCGGCGAGAGCATGTACCAGGCCCAGGCGATGCCGAGCTGGCCGGCCGTGTTGCCGCCGACTTGAAGCGTGCCGATCTGGTCAGTGAGGCGTTGCTTGTTGGAGGTGAGCGGCGTCACGTAGTTGGTGCGCGTGCACGTGCCGTTGCTGGTGTAGTTGATCGAGAGCGGCGACGTTTCCGGCGAAGCGTCGGTATAGGCGTCATCGCCATAGCGTTCGACGATGCAGGGGCTGGGTAGCCAGACGCGATAATCTGTCGGGTCTGTCGTGTCGCCGCCGGAGACTAGGTAGCCGAGCTTAGCGCAGCCATAAGCCAGGCACTGTGACGTGCCGCCGGAGGTGTAGGCGTTGGCCATGTTGGACATCGCCGGACTGGTGTCGGCAAGGGTCAGCACGTTGCCGTTGACTTCACTCACCTTCCAGAGGACGCGCGAGGGATAGGCGACAGGCGAGCTGACGGCAGTGGTCGGGTTGTTGAGGCCGGTGAGGCCGCCAACGCTCTTGAGTTCGAGCGAGTCGCCGACAGCGAGGCCGTGGTTGGCGATCGTGACACGCGTGTTGCAAGTGGACAGCGCGCACTTTGCGGCTGAGCCACCGGAGACCCAGTCTTTGTAGTTCTTGCCATTGCCCGGAAGGTAGAAGACCGACAGCAGCGGGTTATCGACATTCCATGTCGTGTTCAGTGCGCTGTTGGCAGATGTGCCCGAGCCGGATTCGGTGATGCCCCAGATCGCAACGTTGTCCATGCCGAGGAAGGCGTGCAAGGCCGACGTGGTGACACGGTAGCGGCAATCGGACACGAGGCATTCGGAGACCGTGCCGCTGCCGGCCGACATCGTGCCGAAGGCAGGACCATCCCAGTTGGCGAGCGTGAATGTCGTCGTGCTGGGAACGGACGCCACGACCCAGGTGGTAGTGGCGGAGTTGTTGATCGACGACGGCGACTGGCTGGACGGGAAGCCCGAGACCCCCGTGATGTTCACATAGTCGCCCGCAGCGAGGCCGGTGAAGGCTGTCGTTGTGGTGACGCCGACATTGCACTCGCTGTCATGGCAACGCTGCGAAGCGGCGGTTGACGATGTGCTGCCGAGGGGCGGCAGGATGTAGAGCAGCCCCAAAGTGTCCTTGAGGTTGAACGTCGTGTTGGTCTTGTCGGCGACCATGTAGATATTGTTGTTCAGGGCGGTGTAGCTGCCGCCCGCGCCGGTGATGCGGACAAACTGGCCGTTGGTGTAGCCATGGTTGCTGCTGGTCGTGACGCGGATGCGCGTGTTGGTGGAAACCTTCGAGAAGCCGGAGATCGACACCGACGAGCCCCAGCGCCAGTTGACGCCAT
Organism: Hyphomonadaceae bacterium; assembly: GCA_030696545.1. Classification (GTDB taxonomy): domain Bacteria; phylum Pseudomonadota; class Alphaproteobacteria; order Caulobacterales; family Hyphomonadaceae; genus UBA7672. The sequence goes on along the minus strand of JAUYSA010000259.1, from coordinate 3,436 downwards.
TGCTGCCGCTGGAAGCGATCGTCTTGCCGCCGGCGGTCGTGCGCCAGCCGGCTTCGCTGATGGTCTTGGTGCTCGTGCCGCCAGCGCGCCATGCGGCGGCAGTGACGGCTTTTGTGCCGATGGTCGTGCCGCGAAGATCGGCCAGGGCCGTGCTCGGAACATGGCTGATGGTCGACGGGCTGACGACATCGAGGTTGATGGCCTGTGACCACGGAACGATGGCAACCTTCGAGAAGAAAGGTTCCTGGATCGGGTTCACGACTTCATTGACGAGGATTGTAGCGGCGCTTTTCAAGCCCGCGAGGCGCGTCGCGTTCATCGAGCCGGTGATGTCGAGCGCGAGCGCGACTTCAACGTCAGAGCCGCCGCGCCTGACCTGGCTTTCAGCCGACACGGTGACATAAGGCTGGCCGACGATCGGCATGAAGTAAGTGTTGATCGTGACTGAGCCCCTGAGGATCAGCGTTTGTTCTTCGCCGTCCACTTCCACAAGCTCAAGCGCGATCGGATCGTCATGCTCGGTGCGGAAATTTCGGTCCACGAACTTCGCGGCGATGGCGTCGAGATCGGCGCCTTCCTGAAGCGTGGAGCCGACAGCGAGGGCCGCAGCGTCGAGCGCCGACGCAAGCTCAAAGCGCGCAAGGAATGCGCGGCCGCCGTCGATGGCGAGGCCGGTGCAGACCGTGAGCGGAATTGCCATCAGCGCAAACTGTATGGCGAACGCGCCGCGCTTGTTGGCGAGGAATGTTTTGATGGACCGAAACATGGCCGTTCTCGCTTTCCCTGGGCGTGCGGTGAAGCGCGCCCTACCCTTCAGACTAATCAGTCACTTCCGAAATATTCGATCGCGCCGCCATCGTCGGTTGAGCCGTCAAGCGACACGAGTCGCTCGACGCGCGGGCGGGCATAGGCCGATCGTTCGATTGCCAGGTAGCCGCCACCGAAAAGGTCGGTGAGTACGGATTGATAATTGTAGCGGACGCCGACGCGGATCACCGCTTCGTTCTCGAGACCCATGCCTTCGGCCTCTTCGAGATCGAACGTCACCGCCGTGCCGGCGATGCGGCGCCAGAGAATGGCGGGGGTCGCGTCAGTTCCCTCGAAACCGATCGATGAGACATCGAGGTCAAGGTCGTCAGTGGTGTCGACCGGGCTCATCATGAAGACCGAAGCGTCGAGAATTTCCTCGAGCTGCGCCGTGGTCAGGCCAGTTTCGCGGGAGATCAGGTCGGCTACCTGGTGGACGTAGCGCGTCGCTTCCTCCGCCGCGCGGAAGCGGAACGACATCTCGAACACGCCCATGATCAGGAAGATCAGCGCGGGTGCGATGAGCGCAAATTCGGCGGCTGCGACGCCGCGTTTATCGGTGAAGATGCGAGGGATGAAGGAACGGAGGCGCATGATCAGGTCCACGGCTCGTTCTTGACGATGGAGAAGCTGTTCACGATGGCCGGCTGGTCAGGCCCCATCTGGAAAAGCCGGTCCATGAAGGGCGTGATGAACTCGTGATGGATCGTGGCGCGCACGACCGAATACTGGTTGGCGTCGCCCGGATCGAAGATGAAGTTCGACGGCAGGCCGTCTTCGTCATAAATGATCGGCGGGAATTCCATCTCGTTGAGACGATCGTACTTGCGCACGTCCCACTGGATTTCCATGCAGTCCATCAGGGGGCCGGCGGATTCCGCGCACAGCTCCTCGAATTTCTGGCGCATGTTGGTTGCGGCCTGGACTTCGCCGGTCTGGAGGTTGCGCGTGGCTTCATAGACGACGTGGTTCAGGGCGTAGCTCTTGTACTGGTAGAGCACGAACTCCACCAATCCCATGACCAGCATGAAGAAGATCGGCGCGAGCAGCGCGAACTCGATCATCACGTTGCCGCCCTCCTCTCTGGAGAGGCGCTTTTGGGTGCGCATAGGATGTCCCGCCTTTTATCGCAGGATCAGTTATGCGCCCTCAGGTTTAATTATCCGCTGAGTGGAACCCGCTCTTTTTGCAAAGAAACATGGGTGCGCCGTTTACGACCGCTTCACGCATGGCGCTGGACCTCGTGATGAAGCGGACGTAAATGCGGGGCATGGCCAGAACAGTAACCGCAGCGGTAATCGTGATCGGGGATGAGATCCTCTCCGGCAGGACGCAGGACACCAACCTTAAGACGATCGCGGAATTTCTTAACCCTCTGGGCGTGGAGGTGCGCGAGGCGCGCGTGATCCCCGACGTCCACGAGACGATCGTGTCGACCGTGCAGGTGATGAGCCAGCGGCACGACTATGTTTTCACCACGGGCGGCATCGGGCCGACGCATGATGACATTACCGCCGATGCCGTTGCGGCAGCGTTCGGGCGGACAATTGATGTCCGCGCCGACGCCATGGCCATTCTCAAGCCCTGGTATGAAGCGCGCGGGCAGGAAATGAATGAGGGTCGCCTGCGGATGGCGCGTATCCCGGCGGGGGCGGAGCTGATCCACAATCCGGTGTCGGCGGCGCCCGGCTTCATGCTGGGCAATGTGTTCGTGATGGCGGGCATCCCCTCGGTGACGCGCGGCATGTTGCAGGATGTGGGGCATCGCATCCAGGGCGGCGCAGTGGTGCACGCGCATACGGTTCGCGGGATGGGACTGCGCGAAGGCGACATTGCCGGAGCGCTGGGTGAGCTGGCCAAGGCGCGGCCGGAAGTGAGCTTTGGCTCGTATCCGTTCATGCGGCTGAACGGAAAGAATACGGAGTTCGGCGTGAACCTGGTGGCGCGCAGCCGCGACCCGGACCTGATCGCGGTCAGCCTTGAAGCGCTGGTCGAGATCGTGAAGGCGCAGGGCGTGAAGCCCGAGATTGATCCCAAGAAGGACTGAACGATGAGCGACGCGTCTGTGACGTCTGGGGAAGAGCAGCTGCTGGTTGAGCGCGACGGCGCGGTGGCTGTGCTGACGTTGAACCGGGCGAAGCAGCTCAATGCGCTGTCGGTGGCGTTGCGGACGCAGATCGTGAAGACGGTGCGCGAGATTTCGGCCGCCGAGGATGTGCGGGCGATCGTTCTGACCGGATCAGGGCGCGCCTTCTCGGCGGGCGTGGATCTGAAGGAGGCCGGGCAGAAGGGGTTTTCGCTGGGCGTGGGATCGCAGGCGAGTTCAGACATGGATCTGGCGGCGGCGTTTGCAGCGTGTCCATGGCCAGTGATCGGGGCGATCAACGGGTTTGCGATTACGGGCGGGTTTGAACTGGCGCTGATGTGCGACGTGCTGCTGGCGTCAAGCGAGGCGAAGTTTGCGGACACGCATTCGCGCGTCGGGCTGATGCCGGTGTGGGGGCTGTCTCAGAAGCTGCCGCGGATCATCGGGGCGAGCCGGGCGAAGGAGTTGTCGCTGACGGGCAATTATCTCGACGCGGAGACGGCGGAGCGTTGGGGGCTGGTGAACCGGGTCTATGCGCCGGAG
>JAUYSA010000201.1 GCA_030696545.1 Hyphomonadaceae bacterium | reverse complement strand
CAGCTGGATGATCCAGTGTCCAAATACGCGCCCGAACTCGCGAACCTGAAAGTCATTACCTGGAAAGACGGCAAGCCGGTCATGAAGGACGGCAAGCCCGTTCTCGCCGATCCCACAACCGCGCCGACCATGCGCCAGATCATGAGCCACACCGCCGGCTTCGGCTACGGCCTGTGCTGCACCGATCCCAAGGGCGCGAACTACAACCCGGTGGACGAGCAGTTCGTGAAGGACGGCGTCCTCGTCTCCGCCAACCTCGACGAGATGATGACCAAGATCGCCGCCATCCCGCTGGTCTATGACCCGGGCACGCGCTGGTCCTACTCGGCCTCGGTCGATATCCAGGGCTACCTCGTCCAGAAGCTCTCCGGCCAGAAGTTCGGCGACTATCTGAAGGCCAACATCTTCACGCCGCTCGGCATGAACGACACGTCCTTCTTCGTCACCGAAGCCAACAAACCGCGCTTCACCGACGTCTATCACTGGGACAAGGACGCGAACGCGCTCGTCGTGAACGTCGACCGTCCTGACCGCCCCGGCTTCACCGATCCGAACCGCCTCGAAAGCGGCGGCGGCGGCCTCGTCTCGACGACCCACGACTACGCCCGCTTCGTCCAGATGTTCCTGGGCAAGGGCACGCTCGCCGGCACGACGATCCTCAAGCCCGAAACGGTCGCGATGATGTCCGAGAACCACATCGGCGATCTCGGCATCTACTCTGACGGAACGACCGCCAACCCCGGCCGTCCCGGCCAGAAGTTCGGCCTCGACTTCGCTGTCTATGTGGATCCGGCCGCCGGCCAGAACCCGTTCGGCAAGGGCACGTATTACTGGGGCGGCGCCGCCGGCACCTGGTTCTGGATCGACCCCGCCAACGATCTCTTCTTCGTCGGCATGATCCAGCAGATGGGCGGCTTCCGTCCGGATGCGATGAACTTCCGCGCTGACTCGGCCAAGCTGGTCTATGAAGCGCTGGCGCCCTCCGCCGCTGCAACATCGGCCCCGGCCGAAGCGGCTAAAGAACCCGAACCCGCCCACTAAAGCGGGACGACAGATTGGGGCGGCGCTGGATCATGGGGTCTGCGCCGCCCTCTTCTTTTCAGCTCCAGAATTTTTGACACGGACTAGAGGAAACCACGCCAGTGCAGAAGACATTCGCGACGACCGGAAAACTATGGCTGGCGGCAGGGCTCGCCAGCATCCTCGCAGCCTGCGCCACGATGGGCGCCCCGGCCGCTGACAAGGCTGCATGGCCCACCCGCGCCGACGTCGCCGCAACGCAGAGCGCCTTCACGCCCGCCGGCCTCGCCGCCCTCGACGCCCGCATGAAGGAAGCCGTCGACAAGCAGGAAGTCGCCGGCCTCGAATACGCGCTCATCAAGGATGGCAAGGTCGTCGCCTTCAACATCTTCGGCGCCCAGTCCTATGGCGGCGCGCCGATGCAGGAAGACACGATCTTCCGCATCCGCTCGATGACCAAGCCCGTCACCGGCGTCGCCATGATGCAGCTCTGGGAACAGGGCAAATGGAAGCCGGAAGATCCGGTCACGAAATTCCTGCCCGAGCTTGGCAGTCTCAAGGTCGCCCCCTCGGTCGACAATCTCGACAATCTCGTGCCGGCGTCACGCACGCCGAACATGAACGAGATCATGACGCACACCGCCGGCTTCGGTTACGGCCTGTCCGCCAACAACGCCGTCGACCGCGCCTTTACGTCCAGACACCCGATGTACGAGAAGGACCTCAACGCGCTGGTCACGCGCACGTCGGAAATCCCGCTGCTCGACCAGCCCGGCAATCGCTGGAGCTATTCGATCGTTGTCGACCTGCAGGGCGCCATCATCGAGAAGATCACCGGCAAGAAATTCGGCGACTACCTCGAAGAGAACATCTTCGCCCCGCTCGCCATGAAAGACACGGGCTTCTGGCTCACCGAACAGGATCGCCCGCGCGTCGCCACCGTCTATACCCGCAACGCCAAGACCAGCACGTTCGACGTCCTCGAAGACAAGAACAGCTTCACCCGCGACTTCTACACGAAGGACAGCCAGGCGGAATCCGGCGGCGGCGGCCTCGTCTCCACGCTGCACGACTATGTGCGCTTCACCCAGATGCTGCTCAACAAGGGCGAACTGGACGGCAAGCGCATCCTCAAGCCCGAAACCGTCAACTACATGATGCAGAACCACATCGGCGACCTGAAAGGTGTCATCGGCGGCGGCGCCTTTGGTTACGGCGGCATGGTCGTCGTCGGCGAACCGACGGAAAAAGCACCCCAGCCGAAAGGCACGTTCAGCTGGTTCGGCATCGACGGAACATGGTTCTGGGTCGATCCAGCCAACAACCTCGCCTTCGTCGGCATGATCCAGCGCCGCGGTCCCGGCGGCCCGGGCGGCATCGATGTGCGCGGCGAATCCGCCCAGCTCGTCTATAAGGCGCTGGCGAAGTAGCCAGCCCTCCGCTACTTCGCGCCCCTATGGAAACTGAAATCCTCAGGGGCGCGAAGATCCGCGTCACGACGCAGACCATCCAGGCAAGCGGCAAGCGTACGCCTGTCGCAGACATCGCCAGCGCAGCCTTCATCGAAGCCGACCACCGCATGAGCCTCGCGCCAAAGGTGCTGCTCATCCTCGGCCCCATCGTCGGCGCTCCCGTCTATCTCGCCACCCTCTCATTCGGCTACGCGATGCTCGCCGGCCTCATCATCATGGCCGCTGGCG
>JAUYSA010000120.1 GCA_030696545.1 Hyphomonadaceae bacterium | reverse complement strand
TGCGCGCTCACGAGCCCCCCGAACAGCTTGAACAGCGACCAGTGCTGCGCCCTGAATTTCCACGCCGTCCACAGCGCCATCGCCAGCAGCAGATACGCCACCAGCCGGTGGAAAAACTGCGCCGTCGCCGGGTTCTCCGCGAAGTTGATCCAGAACGGACTCATCGACCACATCTCCGGCGGCGCCACATGCCCCGACATCAGTGGCCAGTCAGTATAACCCCTGCCCGCATCGAGACCCGCGACCAGCGCCCCCAGCGCCATCTGCAGGCCCGAGATCCAGATCAGCGCCGTCGCCCAGCCAAATGCCTCTCGCGGCGTCTCGCGCTTCTCTGCGCCCAACTCCATCCAGAGCCAGAAGCAGTAACAGATGATCAGCAGCGCCAGCGCAAAGTGCGTCATCAGCCGGTAGGGCGCGACAGATGTGAGATCGGAGTTCACACCCGACGATACCATCCACCACCCGATCAGCCCCTGCAGCCCGCCCAGCGCGAACAGGATCAGCAGATGCGGCAGAAGCTTTTTCGTCGTGCGCCCCGTCGCCCAGAAGAAGATCAGCGGCAGTGCAAACGCCACGCCGATCACCCGGCCGAGTTCGCGATGCCCCCACTCCCACCAGTAGATTCCCTGAAACCCCGCCATATCCATGTTCGGATTTACGAGGTGGTATTGCGCGGTCATCGATTGGTATTTGGCGAAAGCTTCCGCCCAGTCGGCGTCGTTCATGGGCGGAAACGCGCCAAGCAACGGCTTCCACTCCGTGATCGAAAGCCCGCTGTCTGTCAGGCGCGTCGCCCCGCCGACAAGGATCATCGCATAAACCAGCCCGGCGATGACCAGCAGCCACGCCCGCACCAGCCCAACACCCCTGGTTGGAGCCATGGAATTAAATGACAAACTGGCAGCGACAGCCTCGCTCATTGCGCCGTTATCCTACCTGTGACAACGGAAGGCCAGCGGCCGGAAAGCCGCATCTGGAGGCCCCAAGGAGCCAACCATGCGCAAAGCCATCGGATCGATCGCCCTGGTCGCGTGGCTGCTCGCCTATGTGGGCGTGGCTGCGGTCGTGGGCGACCGCATCGCGTCCGAGCACTGGGTTTGGAAACTGCTCTATTTCCCGATCGTCGGCCTGTCCTGGGTCCTGCCGCTCAAGCCCTTGTTGCGCTGGATGCACGCCAAGGACGGTCCCCGCGAAAGCCCTGACGTCTAGGCTCAGTTGGCCTCGGGCTTGGCCAGCAGAAGGCGTAGCCCCTCCGCGAACATGATGTTCGGCTCCATCACATGGGTCTGCTCAGCATGCACCCGATGCGTGACGGCGAACCCGGCGCCGGTCAGCGCGCCCAGAAGCTTGTCCGCATCAGCCACCATGTCGATGGTACTGAAGACCTCCTTCTCTCCGACCGAGAGATAGACCGGCCGCCCCGCGCCCTTGGCCTTCGCGACCTCTTCCACCAGTGTCGCGTTTGCCCACACTGATGGACTGCCGATGACGTAGCCCGCAAACGCGTCCGGCATGCGTGCGATCAGGCTCGAAAGGAACAGCCCGCCATAGGAATGCCCGGCGGCAAACGAGCGCTGCGGATCAACCGGCAACGCCGCCTCGATATACGGCTTGAGCTCCTCGATGACGAACCTGGCGAACGCCTCTCCGCCGCCGCCCTCGGATTCGCCCGGCGCATCACCCTTCACGGACGAGTAGAGAAAATCTACCGCGCGCTGCACCATCACATCGACCGGCTTCGACGTGTCGTAGCCCACCGCGATCACATAGGCCGGCCACGTACCTGGCTCCAAGGCCATCAGCCTCAACGTATCGCTCGCCAAGCCGAAATACATGTTGCCGTCGAACACATAGACAGCCGCAGCTTTCTCGCCCGGTTTCGTCGGCCCACCCGCCGGCGGCGAAATCCTGATCAGAAAGTCTCGGTCGAGCGATGGCGAATACACGATCAGCTGCCGCGTACCCGGCAGCATCACCGGACCATCGCTCGTCACGTTCAGCTTCTGCGCCAGCGCCGCACTGCTCAGACAGCAGGCCGCCACCGCGATCGCCAGTATCTTCCCGAGCATCCGCCCCTCCACCTCCCGAACACGGCACCAGTAGGCCCTTGCCCCTTCGCGCCGGCAAGCAAAGAAAACGGGGCGGCCCCAGAAGGACCGCCCCGCCATTCCCGCTCCGTCCCGAAAGGCTGGAGCACGAGCAGTTGCAGAAACTAGTTCAGGAACGACAGCAGGCCGTTGACCGAACCAAACGTGTTGCCGGTGCGATCGCGCGCTTTCAGCGAGTCGTTGCCGAAGTCGAAGCGCAGCGTGCCGCCGACAACCATGACGCCGTCCGAGTCAGCAACTTCAACGTAAGAGACGTTGCCGCCGATGCTGATCGGCGAACCCTCGAAGCGGTATTCAACGCCCGAGCCGATCTGGAAGCCATCGCCTTCACCGAAGCCGGTGTCGATGTTCGCCCAGCCAAGGCCGATGTCGAAGCGCGTGTTGTCGTCAAGGAACACGCGATATTCGCCCTGAAGGCCCCATGCATCCACATCGGTATCGTCAGCAGATGCGTAAGCAGCGGTGAATGCCAGCGTCGAGGTGTCGAAGAACTTGGCGTATTCGCCGCCGATCGACCAAACGTCGGCATCGGCGCCGCCGCCGTCAACGTTGGCGAGACCAACGAAACCACCGAAGGCTTGGGTAGCGTCGCGCGAGATCAGGTGCGCAGCGCCCGACAGCGTATCAACGTCAGCATCGTCATTCGTGCTGTAGGCACCTTCCACGAGCACAGCGAGATTGCCGCCCAGCGAAATGGAAGCGCCGCCATTGATGCCATAGGTTTGCGAGTTGTCGCCGTTGTCGGGATCGACGTGCGCAATGTTTGCGCCGATCGTTCCGCTCGTCTGAGCGAAAGCAGCGCCGGAGACCATGGAGAGACCCGCCAGGAGAGAGGCGGACACGACATATTTTTTCACGTTTTTGTCCTGTCGATAGGAGCGGGCGGATTGCACGCGGCGCTGATCTATCAGCCTCCGGCAAGATTTGCTGTAACAGCAGAGTCACACATCTCCGTGCCTCTCTCCCTATCGGTGAGAAGCGATTTCGCGTCCTGCGCGCAAAGAAAAAGGGCGGCCCCGAAGGACCGCCCCTATCGTCGTCCGTCGGCATCCACCGCAAGCAGCGGATGCCTTCATAGGATCAGTTAGAACGTCGACAGAGCGTTGCCGAGACCCGTGAAGGTTTTGCCCTTACGGTCAGCTTGCTTGAGCGTTTCGTCGCCGAAGTTCCAGCGCAGCGTGACACCGAAGATGTCGGCATCAGCGAAGTCGCCATCAGCGCGGCGGTACGAAGCGCCGATCGAGAACGGCGAGGTGTCGAAACGGTATTCAACGCCAGCGCCGAGCGAGTAGATGTCGGCGTCGTTGCCGCCAGCTTCCACGCGACCAATGCTTGCGCCAAGGTCGAAGCGGAGGTTGTCCGACGCGAAGATGCGGTACGCGCCGTTGATGCCGTAAGCATCCGCATCCGTGTCGTCGTTGCTCGAGTAGTTCACGTTGAGCGCCAGCGTCGACGCGTCAAAGAATTGCGCGTATTCGCCGCCGACCACGTAGGACGAGTTGTCGTCGGAGTCCGTGAGGCCGACGAAGCCACCCCAGGCGTTGTTCCCGCCATTGTTGATGAGGTGAGCAGCTCCGCCGAGGATGCCGTCCGTGTCGTCGGAATCGACATACGAGCCTTGCAGGATTGCCGACCACGCACCACCCGTCGGGATGATGACTTCGCCGTCAACGCCGTAAGCGTCCGCATCGCCGAAATCGGTATCGATCTTGGTGACGTTGGCGCCGACGCTGCCCGACGTCTGCGCAAAGGCAGCGCCGGAGACCATGGAGAGTCCCGCCAGGAGAGAGGCGGTTACGACATATTTTTTCACGTTTTTATCCTGTCGATAGGAACGGGCGGATTGCCCGCTACGCCGATCTATCAGTGTGCGGACAGATTCGTCTGTCGCAGAAGAGCCACACAACT
>JAUYSA010000038.1 GCA_030696545.1 Hyphomonadaceae bacterium | reverse complement strand
GAGCACCTCGCCGATTACTCCGTGCGTTGGCTGTACAAACAGCATTCCGCCGGACCAGACCGCTCGATCGCATCGCCCCTGCGCCGTTGATCATCGCGACTGCCCTCCTTGCGGAGGCGATGGGGGGATTATGCGTCAGTTGGATTGGGGTGGGGATGAAGGATTCTTTGTCCCCCAGCTGGCGCGGGTTAGTGGGTTGATGTGTCGAGGTTTGTACGTTTTGGATTCCGCGGAAGTGGGTTCCGTCTATGCCACCATCTCAGCTCTCTCCACCGCGTCCCCCGCGAAGGCGGGGGTCCAGTGCTGACGGTGAGGCTTCTTCTTGCTCAGTGAGTCTGGATCCCCGCCTTCGCGGGGAACGCGGACCTTAAGATCCACTTCCAGATAGGGGATGACAGGTGGTGGGAGGGAAAACCCAAGTCAGCTCTGTGGGAGGTATTCCTGCAGGGAGAGTTTGCCGTCCTTGTTGGCGTCGAGGCGGGTGAAGGCGGTGGTGAGGGCTTCGGGGGAGATTTTGGGGCCGCCGTCGATGTGGATCTGTGGCGGCGGGGAGTCCGGGTCGTCGCTGAGATGGATCACTGGCGGGGCGGCGATCTTTGCGTATTCGTCCTGACTCAATGACTTGTCGCCATTGCCGTCGAGTATCTCGAAACCGCGGGTGAAGAGCTGGAGCTGGCGGGACTGGTATTCGGCGAGGCTGACCTTGCCGTCCTTGTCCGAGTCGATCGAGTCGAACTCGGTCTTGCGGAAATCGTCGACCGAGAAGGTGATCGTTTCCTCCGTGACGCCGGCCGTCTCGCCGTCCTTCGCCTCTTTCGCTTCCTTGCGACTGATGAATTTGAACTCCTGGCGCTTCTCCTGGCTGTCGTTGCCGCCAAGTTCATCGGGGAGCGCGAAGGCGAAGGCTTCCTGCTTCACCTGCGGCGTCCAGTCGGGCTTGGCTGCGCTGGCTGCGTCGCCCTGGCGGATGACCTTGCGTGTCTCGATGACGATATTCTTCTCGTCGCCATCGGCGGTGACTTTCGGCCCAAGGAATTCCTCGGCGGAGAGGACGCCGTCGCCGTTGGCATCCATCTGGCTGAACTGGGCCTTGAAGTCCGGCGCGGCGGCGCTGGGCAAGGCGACGAAGGTGGTGAGGCCGATGGCGGCAACAGCGCCGGCGGCGATGCGTGGCGCGTAGCGGCGAACGGGTTGGGGGAAGTTCATGATGATGGACCTCTTTTCCTGGATGGGAGGCCGCTCGCGCTCGTCGAGATAGGTCTGGACACTTTCGCGAACCACCTCGCTGGCCGTGGTCCCGTCTTCACGGCAGGCGGTCAGGAATGCCTGCTTGGTTTCGAACGGGATGCGCACTTCCAGCGTTTCCGACTTCTTGGACTTGATCGGCTTCTGGTTGCGGTCGGTGGTCATGTCCCTGGTCCCTTGAGTCTCTCTTGGGTCTCTGTCTGGCGCGGCGGCCTTCGCTCAGGGAAAACCTGTCCGCGTCTTGCGCCCAGCGGAATGCCGCATGGACGCCGGACAGATCGCGTCCGGCCATGGCAGGATCGTGGCGCCGCCCCCGGAAGCTTTCCTCAAAACCTGTCCGGGCGCCAGAAAAAGCGTGTCCGGACATGGCTTGCGCGTTGATTTCCGGGGCATATGGTCTGCCGCGAACCACACTGGCGAACGCCTCAGGGGACTACATTCATGCGACTGGTGAACTTCAGCGACCTCGAATCCCTCGTTGGACAGGAGGTGGGTGTGTCGCCCTGGCACGAGATCACGCAGAGCCAGGTCAACAAGTTCGCCGATGCGACCGGCGACCATCAGTGGATTCACGTCGACGTTGAGCGCGCGACCCGCGAAATCGGTGGCCCGATCGCGCACGGATATCTGACCCTGTCGCTGCTGCCGATGCTGGCCGCCCAGGTGATGCGGGTGGAGGATGTGCAGCGGGGCATCAATTTCGGCTGCAATAAAGTGCGTTTCACCAACATGGTTCCGGTGGGATCGAAGATCCGCCTTCGCCAGAAATGCCTGCACGTCGAGACCCGCGCCGGTGGCAAGCAGGTGATCATGGAATCGACCATCGAGATCGAGGGCAAGGACCGTCCGGCCTGCGTGGCGGAGTCGATCGGCATCCTTTACGGGGCCTGACACGCCCTGCCCGGCGCTGTTTTAGCCAGAAACCTGTGCAGGACGGGCTGGTAAAGCCTTCAGCCCACACGACTTTATCGTCTGGTCCTTGGGCCGAATCACGAGTCCAATGACAACGGCCCGCATAGTGTATGCGGGTTGAACAGGTTTAGTGGCGCGCGGGACTGGAGCTTCCAAGACAGGAGTTTCAAAGGGGCAAGCGCGCAAGGCCGCAGGTAAGGGCTCAGCGATGCCGGATACGCCCCAGTCTCCGAAGACCGTCACAGCGGCGCCCCGTGCGCGGCGCGATGAACAGGCGACAATCGAGCAACTCGGCCGCGCGCGCATCGATCCCTATGCGTGGCTGAAGGACGACAACTGGAAGGAGGTCATGCGTGATCCCCAGCAGTTGCGGCGGGACATCCGTATCTATCTCGAGGCCGAGAACACGCATACGCGCGACTTGCTGGAAGCGCCGACGACGGCGCTGCAGGACGCGCTGTTCGAAGAGATGAAAGGCCGGGTGAAGGAGGATGACAGCTCCGTCCCGGCGGTTGATGGGCCGTGGGCGTATTATCGGCGGTTCCGCGAAGGCGGCGAGTATCCGATCTTTGGTCGCCGGCCGGCAGAGAATGCGTTCGACAAGGATGGCGAGGAGCAGATTCTGCTCGACGGCAATGAGAATGCCAGGGGCTGCGACTACTGGGATGTGCGAAAGGTTTCGCACTCGCCGGATCACAGGCTGGTGGCGTTCACGGTCGATGACAAGGGATCGGAGTTCTACACGCTGAGCGTGCGGGAAGCCGCAAGCGGCAAGGAGATCGAGTCGATCCAGCACACCTATGGCGAGTTCGTGTGGGGCGAGGATTCCAATTCGATCTACTGGGTGGCGCGCGACGAGAATGCGCGGCCGGTGGCTGTGTTCTGCCGGACGCTGGGACTGGGGACGGATGCGCTGGTCTATCGCGAGGATGATCCGGGCTTTTTCATCGGCATCCAGAAAAGCCAGTCGCGGAAGTTCGTCTTCATCACGGCGAATGATCACACGACCACCGAGTGGCGCTATCTGCGCAGCGACGACCCAAGCCGGGCGCTGAAGCTGATCGCGGAGCGCGAGCGAGGCGTGGATTATTCGGTGGTCGATTTCGACGGGCGGTTCTGGATACGCTCGAACCGCAACGGCGCGGTGGATTTCGCGCTGGTGTCTGCGCCGCATGATGCGTCGGCGGAGGAGAACTGGCGGGTGGAGGTTCCGCACCGCCCGGGCGTGCTGTTGCTGGAGGTGGAGCCGTTCGCGGACTTCATCGTGCGGATGGAGCGCGAGAACGGCCTGCCCCGCATTGTGGTGCGCGAGCGCGGCGCGGGGGCGGAGCACGCGATTGAGTTCGCCGAGCAGGCTTATGCGCTGGGCATGTCGAACGGGTATCTATGGGACTCGCCCTGGTTGCGGTTCGAGTATTCCTCGCCGTCAACGCCGGCGCAGGTGTTCGACTACAACATGCGCACGCGCGAGCGGGTGTTGCGCAAGACGCAGACTGTGCCCTCGGGCCATGTGCCTTCTGACTACATTGTCGAGCGCATCGATGCACCGGCGAGTGATGGCGCGCTGGTGCCGGTGACAATGGTGCGGCACCGGAATACGCCGGTGGATGGCACGGCGCCTGTGCTGCTTTATGGCTATGGAGCTTACGGCATCACGATCGAGGCGGAGTTTCGTACGGGGCGGCTGAGCCTGGTCGATCGGGGGTTCATCTATGCGATCGCGGATGTACGCGGGTCGATGGCGAAGGGATACCAGTGGTATCTCGATGGGAAGCTCGAGAAGAAGATCAACACGTTCACCGACTTCGTCGCAGCGGGCGAGCATCTGGTGAATATCGGTTACACGAGCCGGGGTCGGATCGTGGCGATGGGCGGGTCGGCTGGCGGACTGCTGATGGGCGTGGCGGTGAACCTTGATCCGTCGCTGTTCGGCGGCATCGTGGCGGCGGTGCCGTTTGTGGATGTGCTGAATACGATGTCGGACGAGACGCTGCCTCTGACGCCGCCGGAATGGCCCGAATGGGGCAACCCGCTCACGGATGTGGACGCCTATGACCGGCTGCTGGCGTATTCTCCGTATGATCAGGTGGGGCCGAAGCCCTACCCTCCCATGCTGATCACGGGCGGACTTACCGATCCAAGGGTGACGTACTGGGAACCCGCCAAGTGGACCGCTCGACTGCGGCACGAGGCGCCGGAGAGCGGGCCGTATTTTCTCAAGATCAATATGGACGCGGGCCATGGCGGCGTTTCCGGACGCTTTGCCAGCATGCGGGAAACGGCGCTGGAATATGCCTTTGCGATCCAGTGTGTAGGATCAGAGCCGCCGGTGTGGACCGCAGGCTGAGGCATCAGCCGCGCGCAATTCCTGTGGCGTGTTGTCGGCAGGACCCGTTATGATTGCCGCTGGGACACTTTCGGGGACATACCAACCGCTATGGCAAGACCTGTTCAACGGACCAATGATGCTGGCCCGCGCGCGAAGCCACGCGTCGACAAGGAAGCACGAAAGGCGGACTATCTGCGCGCGGCTGCGAAGGCCTTTCTCGCCAAGGGCGCATCTGCGTCGATGCAGGATGTGGCGGATGCAGCGGGTGCGCCCAAGCCAGTGTTCTATCGGATCTTTCCTTCGCGCGCCGATCTGATCGAGAGCTTTTTCCAGCACATTCATGACGTCATGCTGCATACCCAGCAGGGCAAGTGGGATGGCTATGGCTGGGCGCTGCGCGTGCTTTATCTCGAAGCGAAAAAGGAGCCCGAGATTTTCCTCGTGGCGCTGAAGACGTTTCGCGGCGATCCGGCGCTGGAGCCGCTGCGCGAGAAACTGCTAGGCGTTATCCATGCGCAGGCTGCCGGCTTCTTCCAGCCTGCCCCCGGCGCGCCGTTTGGCTCGGCGGACCGGGTGGCGAAGGCTTCCAAGACCATAAGCTCCCTCGCCTTTGACACGCTGGTGAGTTGGCTTGAGGACAGCGATGGTCTGTCCGACGAGAAGCGGTTCGTCTGGTATGGCCGCATCATTCGCGAATGGCGCAAGGCGACGCGCGAGGCATATGACCTTGATCCGCCGGAGAAGACGGACAAGAAAAGCTGATATCGGCGAGAGCGCTCTGGTCTTTCGAGATGCCGCCTCGCGGCTCGTGATGATGGGAGCTGGATCGCCGGTCCGCGCTTGATGCGCAGCGTTCAGGTTCGCTCCGGCAATCTCACTGGATCGCCGATTGTATGTTACATACCAGCACTTCAGCTGCACCATGAATTTGTGGCGGCGGGCCGGGGAGACGAAGAATGAAACGCCTGTTCGCATCCATGACGTTGCTGGCACTCGCATCATGCTCTGCCGCCGCACAGCCCGGACCGACCTCGGGCAAGCTGACCGACGAGACGATGCAACACGGCGGCATGACGCGGCGCTATCTCGTTCATGACTATTCGGACGGCAAGCCGGCGCCGGTTGTGATCGTGCTGCATGGCGGAGGCGGCCATCCGGAGAACGCGGTCAACATGAGCCAGATGGATGTGGTGGCAGCGCGCGAGCATTTCATCGCTGTCTATCCGGGCGGCACGGGCGGGATGCCCGGTGGAAAGCTTCTGACGTGGAATGCGGGTCACTGCTGCGCCTATGCGCGCGAGAAGAAGATTGATGACGTTGGCTTCATCGCGAAGATCATCGACACGCTCGTCGCTTCGGGCCGCGCAGATCCGAAGCGCGTTTACGTCACCGGCATGTCGAACGGTGCGATGATGAGTCATGTGCTGGCGCGCGAACTGCCCGAGCGCATCGCCGCCATCGGGCCGATCGTCGGCGCAGTGTTTGGCGATGAGCCGCCGCCAAAGGCGCCAGTTGCCGCGATCATCTTCGTAGGCGCGACCGACCAGACCGTGCCCGCTGCCGGCGGACCGCTGGGCGGACCTGAACGGCGCGGCGTAGCGGCCAACCTCGCCCGCCGGCCGGAGGATCACGACGTGGCGCCTGACATCAATCAGGCTGAATACTGGGCGAAGGCCAATGGCTGCGCGGCGCCGGTCCTGTCTTCTGGCGGTCAGCCAAAGCCGGCCGAGGTCAGGTGGGAAAAATGCACGAGCGGAAAGCCTGTGCATTTCTATCGGGTCGCCAACAACGGCCACGCGTGGCCGGGCGGCAAGGCAGGCCGGGCGGAGGCTGATCAACCGACCCCGGAATTCAACGCCAGCGAAGTGATGTGGCGTTTCTTTGCGGCCAATCCCAAGAAATGAACCTGGTGGACAGGCGGCCGAACGGCCACCTTTCCGCCACACCAATGCAGTGGGAGTTGCGTCCGGGGCTCGATCCCGGAGGGATTCCGGGTCCAACCGCATGTCCGGGGTTTCCTATGGGCGCGTGGCAGGCTAGGCAGGCTGTTGGCCGGGCGGGGCGCCTGGGCCGTCCGGCGCCCGCAGCGCAGGGCGTGACAGTATAGTGTGCGGACTGTTCAGGAGTTGACGGCTCTCATGACCTTCAAAGTGCGCCTGCTGCTCGGAGCCGCGGCTCCGTTCATGTTTGCTCTTCCTGCCGTTGCGCAGGTGTCAATCTCCACAGCGAGAACCACGCCGCTCGAGACGGCGACGGCAAACAGCGGCGCGGCTTCGAACGTGGATATCACGAGCGCGGGGTCCGTTACGTTGACCGCGGCGGCGGCGAACTCCACCGCCGTTACCATCAACAGCAACAACTCCGTCACCAACGCCGGCACGATTTCCACGGTGAATTCGAGCGGCACGGTCGCGGTTCGCATCGCGCCGGGTATTACCGGCAACTTCACGAGCACGGCTTCTGTAAGTGCGATCGAAGACTACACGCGCACGGACACCGACGCCGATGGCGATCTGGATGGGCCGCTGGCGCAGGGAACGAACCGCATCGGCGTCCTGGTCGAATCCGGCGGCGCGATGACCGGCAATCTGGCGCTCGGTGGCACCGTCAGCGTCGAGGGCAATAATTCATACGGCGTTTCCGTTCGCTCACAGCTGAACGGCAATTACACGCAAAGCGGCACCGTGTCGCTTACCGGCTCAAACGGCATCGCGATCGACATCCGCGAAGACGTCACGGGCAATGTGCGGCTTGGCGGCACCACCGGCGCGCAAGGCGAAGGCTCCATCGGAGCGCGGATTCTTGGAAACGTGGCGGGCGAGTTCCTGGTTGATGGGGGCATCAGCTCGACCGGATACACAAGCACCTCCGTGTCCAACTATGCTGACCCGGACGATCTGGACGAGGATGATCCGACCATCGCGGAACGCCGCGACGCCGATGACCTGCTTATCGGCGGCGCCGGACTTGAGATTCGTGGCGACCTTGGACGCGGCCTTCTGATCAACGGCGCAGCGACCGGCACCGTGGACCCGACCGAAGACGTCAAGGACGTGATCCAGGATTTCAACGAGAACCGGAACAATGGCTCGGTGAATTCGTATGGTTCGGCGCCAGCCGTGCTGATCCAGTCGGTGGATGGCGGCGCAGGCGATGCGATCGTGCTTTCGCGCGTGCGGGAAACCATTCTCGACACGCTTGACGATGACGACGACGACAATCTCACTGAAGTCATTGGCGTGTTCAATTACGACTATGGCTTCGTCAACCGCGGCGCGATCTCGGGCAATGGCCTGAACGTCGGGGTCAGTGCAACTGGCCTCAGGATCGCGGGGTCAGCTGACAGCACGCATTCGACAACGATCGAAGGCGGGATTTTCAACGGCGGAAGCATCACAGCACAGGCCGCGGAGGCCAACGCGATTGCCCTGCACTTTGGAGCCGGGGCGACGACCCCGCTGCTGCTCAATACGGGCACGATCAGCGCCGGCGTGGCGACCGAAACCAACCACGACGCAACCGCTATGCTTGTCGACGTCGGCGCCAACCTGCCGGCCGTGACCAACAGCGGACTGATGAGCGCGCAGGCGCGCGGCTATGATGGCGACGCCGTGGCGTTCCGTGATCTTTCCGGCACGGTGGCGAACTTCACGAACACGTCGCGCATCACCTCGGGCTATGTCGACAACGACTCTACGGACACGATCACCAGCGGCCTCGGCCGCGCGATCGCCCTGGACCTTTCGCACAGCGGGTCTGGCGTCACGCTGACGCAGAACGATACGATCGACAACACGCGCATCTTCGGCGACGTGCTGTTCGGCGTGGGCAATGACCAGTTCAATCTGCTGTCTGGCGAAGTCTATGGCGATGTCGATTTTGGAACAGGCTCGGATACGCTGACCGCCAATAGCGCCAAGCTGTTTGGCGATGCGAATTTCGGCGGATCGAGCGCGACGGTCTCGCTGAATGGCGCGATCATGGAAGGCTCCCTGTCTCTCGGCGCCGCTACGGGCTCTCTGAACTTCACCAACCAGTCGAGCTACATTGGCGATATCACGCGCACGGGCGCTGGGGCCATGACTCTTGCCGTCAATAATTCGACGGTGAACAACA
>JAUYSA010000033.1 GCA_030696545.1 Hyphomonadaceae bacterium | reverse complement strand
GCGATGATGCGCAATCTGATCGCGGGCCTGTGTGCAACCAGCCTGTTGGCCGGCGGGTGTCAGTCGGGCGTGGGAACGCCAGAACCGGCGCTTCTGATTCAGGGCGATGGCCTCGCGATGGAAAAGCTGGTGGCTGCGCTTGAAAGGGACATGGGCCGCCGGTCGATCGACCTCGGTCCGAGCGATCCTACGCTCAGCCCGGTGATCTCGGTGCTGCCCGTTCCGTCAGGCCCGCTCAATGACAGGAACCCCGCGCTGCCGACGGTCTTTCGCCTGGAGCTCGATGGACAAACCTGCTCGTTGTTTCGCGAGGAGACTGGCCTGCGCATCACGCTTTATGGTGTGACATGTCGCGCAGCCTCATCCCGTTAGAATGCCTTTCGTTACAGTAACTAAATGACCGCTCATGCGTTGATGTCTGAGACCGGCGCGTAGCGCGCCAGCCATTTGGACGCTAACCACGACAGGAGCGCATCATGGCCGACAAAGCACCTTCAGACAGCCCGCTGGCGGCCGACCGGCTGGAGTCCAAATTCAATCCCTATTCGGGTGGCGAGCATCGCTCGTGGACCGATGGGCTTCCGCATGATTTCAAGGGCTGGGGTCCGCAGACGCCGGACGCCTCGAACGACGTGAAATCGGATGAGGTCCACCTGGCCGATGACGGGCTGCGGTGGGATGGCGAGGAAACCGACAGGCATACCGTTTGGAGCTTTGACCGGAAGCAGCGGCATCACTAGCTGCGCCGAATTCAGGACTGACGCCGGCGGCCTTGTGGGCCGCCGGTTTCGTTTCAGGAACCGGGAGAGGCGTGGCGGCGTTTATGGCCGGAAACTGAGTCCCTAAAACCGCCGGAGGTTATCTTGGACGCGATTACCGTGCTGCGCGAAGATCATAAACTGCTTCGAAAGCTGAGCGAGGAGCTGGCCGACACGACGGAAGCGGCGATCGAGACGCGGAAGAAACTGCTGAAGCGGCTGGAGACGGAGTTGAATGCCCATACGACGATCGAGGAGGAGCTGTTTTATCCGGCTCTTCTGGATGCGTCGGAAGATATCGAGGATGCGCGCAGGGTGGCTGAGGGTATCGAGGAACACCGTGCCTGCGACAAGAAGGTGATCCCCGACCTGCACAAGAGTGATGTTTCCTCCATCGCCCATACCGGGCAGCTGAAAGTGCTGAAGGACTATCTCCACCACCACCTCAAGGAGGAGGAGGAAGAGATGTTCCCGAAAGTGCGCGAGCTGATCGGCCGCAAGGAGCTGCAGGAGCTCGGCGAGAGGATGCTTGCCCGGAAGAAGGAGTTGCTGGGCGAGATGGCCTAGCGGCTTCTAGTGCAGCACTTCGCCGCCGCCGGAGCATGATGTTGCGGCGCCAACGCCGGGGCTGGTTTTGGCGGTCCAAGCCAGCAACCCGTCGCGCCAAGCCACGTAATTCGGCAGGGGCAGGGCGGCGCGGACAGTGTCCACGCTATCGCGCACGAGAGCGATCTCCGGCGACTTCATGGCTTCAACAGCCTTAGCCAGCTTTGCGAAGTCTGACGGGCTGAGGGTTGGCGGCTTGCCGTCTCCGTCCGTGTCGGCTGTGTCCAGCCAGACGGAATACATGCCGGAGCTGAGCGAGCCGGGGTTGATTTCGAACGGGCCGAAGCTTGCGCCGTCAACGATCAGTTTCATTGTAATGGCGGCGCCCGGGATCGGCTTGAAGTCCTTGCCAATGGCGCGGATGCTGACAGCGCCGACCGCCGGTTTTGTCTTCCCGTCACTGGCGGCGACATAGGTGACGCTCAAGGACACATTCGAATAGGGGTTGAGCAGGTCCTTCGCGTCGGTGGGATAGGTGGCGGCGCGGGCGGAGACGCTGGTGTTGTAATTGAACTCGGCGCGAGCGCTGGCGCCGGCTGTCTTGCCTTGTGACAGGAACATGTACCTGCCGGATTCAGGCTTGCCGTCGTCGGCAAGAACCAGCCTGCAGCGTGTGATCCAGTCGGCCTGCTGGGCGAGAGCGGGCGGGGCCTGCGACAGGGCAACCGCCGCGACGAGCGCGAGGCACGGCAGGGCGAGCAGTCGCGAAGGTTTCATGATTTGAGTCTCCCCAGACCTTATCTGGCGAGGCTAATGCGCCAGACTGCGAAGTCCAGACGGCGCCTGCATGGGGCGCCAGCACTCACACATCTTGAGCGCCAAGCATCACAAAGGGCAGGATTATCCCGTGCCGAGGCTGCGGCGCCGGGTTTGTTGATGCAAAACCTGAAAAGTGATCTGCTGCACATTCGCAGCGCAGGCGTGTGTGGCTCCTGCACCACTTACAGCGAAGCGCAGCAAACAGTTCGTTCAAATGTTGCAAAGGCTGGTTCACGGCCCCCATTCTTCTACTATCCTGATTCATGACGCCGGGGCGGGTTGAGCATATCACCCCCTTCAATTCGTCTCACTGGCGCCGACATTTGAGGAGAGACTTCCTCAACGCACCACCGGGGTAGCGTCCGCCGCAGACCCACTATGTGGCACACGTTAGTTCCGTCGGGTGCAACCTGAGAGGCGCACGCTCGGCTATACAGCAGGCCGATGCGACAGACCTCCGGGCCGTGCCTTTAGATCGTGCTGCTTTCTGAATGGGAGCTACGATGTCGCGCGACTTGTTCGACAGTTACACAAAGACCTTTGAAACCCGTCGCGAGACGGTGATGACGATTCAGGAGTACCTGGAAGGGTGCAAGAAGGATCCGCTGATGTATGCGGGTCCGCACGAGCGCCTGCTGGCCGCGATCGGCGAGCCGGAGATGGTCGACACGTCGCGGGATTCGCGGCTTGGGCGGATCCACTCCAACAGGACGATCCGCATCTATCCGCGCTTCTCCGAGTTCTACGGGATGGAAGAGACGATCGAGCGGATCGTCGCCTTCTTCCGGCAGGGCGCGCAGGGGCTCGAGGAGCGGAAGCAGATCCTGTATCTGCTGGGTCCGGTCGGCGGCGGCAAGTCTTCGCTGGCCGAGCGCATCAAGGCGCTGATGGAAGACCAGTACATCTATGTGCTGAAGGCAGGGAATGATCTCTCGCCGGTCTTCGAGAGCCCGCTGGCGCTTTTCGATCCCGAGATTCAGGCAGCCCAGCTGCAGAAGGACTATGGCATTCCGCGGCGCAGGCTGACGGGACTGATGAGTCCGTGGGCGCTGAAGCGGCTGGATGAGTTCGGCGGCGACATCACCAAGTTCAGGGTCGCGAAGGTGAAGCCGTCGCGGCTGCGCCAGATCGGCATCGCCAAGACGGAGCCGGGCGACGAGAACAACCAGGATGTCTCGTCGCTGGTCGGCAAGGTGGATATCCGCAAGCTGGAGATGCACTCGCAATCTGACCCGGACAGCTATTCGTATTCGGGCGGCCTGAACCGGGCGAACCAGGGCGTTCTGGAATTCGTCGAGATGTTCAAGGCGCCGATCAAGATGCTGCACCCCCTGCTGACGGCGACGCAGGAAGGGAATTATGCGGGATCGGAGAATATCGGATCGATCCCGTTCACGGGCATCATCATGGCGCACTCGAACGAGAGCGAGTGGCGGCAGTTCAAGAACAACAAGACGAACGAGGCCTTCATCGACCGGATCTACGTGATCAAGGTGCCGTATGTTCTGCGCGTGACCGAAGAAACGAAGATCTACGAGAAGCTGGTGAATACGTCTGAGCTGGCGTCCGCTCCGCTGGCGCCGGGCACGCTGGGGATGATGGCGCGGTTCTCTGTGCTGTCACGGCTGAAGGCGCACGAGAACTCCAACCTGTTCGCGAAGATGCGGGTCTATGACGGCGAGAGCCTGAAAGAGGTCGATCCGAAAGCGCGGACGCTGCAGGAGTATCGCGATGCGGCGGGCGTGGATGAGGGCATGGAGGGAATTTCTACCCGCTTTGCCTTCAAGGCCCTGTCGGCGACGTTCAACCATGACACGGAAGAAGTCGCGGCTGATCCGGTTCACCTGATGTACGTGCTGGAGCAGGCGATCAAGCGCGAGCAGTACCCCGACGATATCGAGGGCGCATATCTGGAGTTCATCAAGGCCGACCTGGCGCCGCGCTATGCGGAGTTCATCGGTCACGAGATCCAGAAGGCGTATCTCGAGAGCTATCACGATTACGGACAGAACCTGTTCGATCGCTATGTCGATTATGCCGATGCGTGGATCGAGGATCAGGATTTCAAGGATCCCGACACCGGGCAGATGCTGGATCGTGAGTTGCTCAATCAGGAACTCTCGAAGATCGAGAAGCCGGCGGGGATCGCAAACCCGAAAGATTTCCGGAACGAGGTGGTGAAATTCACGTTGCGGGCGCGCGCCAACAACAAAGGCAAAAACCCGTCGTGGACGAGCTATGAAAAAATCCGCGAAGTGATCGAGCGGCGCATGTTCTCGCAGGTTGAAGATCTGCTGCCGGTGATCTCGTTCGGATCCAAGAAGGACTCTGACTCGGAGAAGAAGCACGACGAGTTCGTTCAGCGCATGGTGGAGCGTGGATACACCGAGCGGCAGGTTCGCCGTCTGGTGGAATGGTACATGCGCGTGAAGCAGGCCAGCTAACGAAAGCCCCTCGATGAACATCATCGACCGACGACGGGAAGGGGGAAAGTCGCTGGCCAATCGCCAGCGCTTCATAAGGCGGGCGCGTGCGCTGGTGAAGCGTGCGGTGCGCGAGGCTTCCGCGCGGCGTTCGATCAAGGACGTTGAGAAGGGCGGGGACATTGTTGTTCCCGCCGACGGCGTTCGTGAGCCGGTGCTGCGCAAGGGTTCGCAGGGCGGTTCGCGCGAATACGTGCTGCCTGGCAACAAGAAGTACATTCAGGGCGACACGATTGCGCGGCCTGAGGAAGAGGGCGGCGGGTCCGGCGCTTCGGATGGCGGCGAGGGCGAGGACGATTTTCGCTTTGCGCTGTCGGATGAGGAGTTCCTCGACCTGTTCCTGGAGGATCTGGAGCTTCCCGATCTGGCCAAGCGACAGGTGCTCGGTGTTGAGGAAACGCAGCCGCAGCGGGCGGGCTATAAATCGTCCGGGCCGCCGGCCTCGCTTTCGGTGGCGCGGACGATGCGGAATTCACTTTCGCGACGCGCGGCGCTAGGCCGTCCTCGGGCGGAAGACATTGCGGCGATGGAAGCGGAGATCGCGCGGCTGGATGATATCGGCGGCAATGACGCGAAGGTCGCCGAGCTGCGCGAGGAGCTGGCGCGCAAGCAAAAGCGGATGCGGCTGGTGCCGTTCATCGATCCACTGGATGTGCGTTACCGGCGGTTTGACCAGGTTCCCAAGCCTGTCGCGCGGGCGGTGATGTTCTGCCTGATGGATGTTTCGGGCTCGATGGACGAGCACATGAAGGACCTCGCGAAGAGGTTTTACTCGCTCCTCTACCTGTTCCTGAAGCGGCGCTATGGCAAGGTGGAGGTGGTGTTCATCCGCCATACGCACGAAGCCAAGGAAGTGGATGAGGAGACGTTCTTCCATTCGCGCGAGTCGGGCGGCACGGTGGTGTCGACGGCGCTGGAGGAGATGGCGCGGGTCATTCAGGATCGCTTCCCTGCGAACCAGTGGAACATCTACGGTGCGCAGGCATCCGATGGCGATAACCTGCCGATGGACAATTCGACCACGATCAACCTGCTGAAAACCGCGATCCTGCCGCTTTGCCAATACTATGCGTATCTGGAAGTGGGGCACGCCAAGGACGACGGCGGGGGCGACG
>JAUYSA010000512.1 GCA_030696545.1 Hyphomonadaceae bacterium | reverse complement strand
CCAGCGACAGACCATGGCGCATCGGCATCGGCCCCGCGCCGACGAAACTCTCCTGCCCCGGCAGCAGCGTCGTGCCTTCGACAGGTCGGCCGGCCGGATTGGGGCGGTCCAGCACCCACACGCTCTTGCCCTGCGCCGCCGCCGCTTCCAGCAGGTAGAGCAGCGTTGTGACGAACGTGTAGATGCGGCAGCCGAGATCCTGCAGGTCGATCAGCACGACGTCGAACGTGCTCATCTGCTGGCCGGTGGGGCGGCGGTGTTCGCCGTAGAGGCTGAAGACCGGGATGCCGAGGATCGGGTCGTCGAAATCCGGGCTCTCGACCATGTTGTCCTGCTTGTCGCCGCGCATGCCGTGCTGCGGGCCGAAGGCGGAACTCAGCTTGATGTCGCCGGTGGCGGCGAGCGCGTCGAGCGTGTGCGTGAGGTCGCGCGTGACGGAGGCGGGATGCGCGACGAGGGAAACGCGCTTGCCCTTGAGAGGCGCGCGGAGGGCGGGGTCAGCGAGAAGGCGATCGATGCCGAATTTCATGACTCAGTCTGCTGAAGGAAGTCGCAGGGCAAAGCAATCCAGATGGTGGAAATCCGGCCTTCCGGCGGGGTGTTTGAGCGCCCAGTAGGACCGGACGCCGCCGACGTCTTCGAGAATCACGGACAGGCCGACTTTCCAGGGGCCCTCCAGATTCGGAAGGCGGCGCAGGTCGAACGTGGCGCTGAGATCGAAGCGGTCGCCGAAGGAACGGGTGCCGACGCCGGGGTCGGTCGCTTCGGCAATGTTGGTCATGCCGGAGCGATGGCTTCTGAAATGGTAGGCAGCCCACTGGCCGGTGGGAGCGAGATTGACCTCGCTGTAGCCGCTGCCCTGTTCCGGCATCATGAAAGCTTCGAAACAGGAGTGTCTCCAGAGCTCGTCAGCACGGGTGGGATTGGCCAGCTCAGGCAAGGCAAGCTGGCCGATATCGCCGGTGACGGTGAACCGAAGCGCAAGGCTTTCCGCAGTCCGTGTGATCTCGGCATCTATCGCGCTGGCGGGCGATGCCGAAGACGGGTGTCGAGTCAGGGCGTGGCGCATACCGATGTGTAGCGCCGCCCGGGATTGCTCGCCAGAGGCGGTCTATTCCGCTGGCGTGATGACCGGGTCGACATCACCCTTCCCGCGCCGCGAGCGCTTCGGCTTCTTCTGCTTCGCCTCGCCGGGCGCCAGCAGCAGGTAAAGCGGCGGCGTGACGATACGGGCGAGCAGTGTGGAGGTGATGAGGCCGCCGACGATGACCATGGCCAGCGGCGAATAGAGCGGCGAACGCTCCATGATGAGCGGGATCATGCCGCCGATAGCGGTCATCGAGGTGAGCAGCACCGGCAGGAAGCGGACTTCGCCCGCTTTCTCGATGGCTTCGCGGAGCGGGGTTCCGCGTTCGCGTTCCTGGTTTGCGAACTCCACCAGCAGGATCGAGTTTTTGATCTCGATGCCGATCAGGGCGATGAAGCCGATGATCGAGGTGTAGGACAACGACTCCTTGCCGATGAACAGGGCGATAAGGCCGCCCATGATGCCGAACGGGATCACGAAGGCGACCACAGCGGCGCTGGAGAACGAGCCGAATTCCAGCAGCAGCACGGCGAGAATACCGAAGCAGGCGATGATGATTGCAGGACCGAAGCCGCCAAAGCTTTCGGACTGCGCCTCGGCTTCCCCGCCGTAGGAGATCGAATAGCCGGGCGGCAGCTTCAGCGGGCTGAGCTTTGCAGCCACGGCGCGCGTGACATCGCCCGCCAGGCGACCCGGTTGGGTGAACGCGGTGATCGTGACTGTACGCTCTTGCTCGTAACGGCTGATCCGCGATGGACCTGCCGAGAGCGAGGGCTTTGCCAATTCGGAGAGCGGCATCGCAGCGCCGGTGTTGGTCCATATGTAGAGCTTGTTGACGTCCTCGATCTTCATGCGTTCGGCGCGCGGTGCGCGGACGACGATGGGATAGGAATCGCCGACGGGGTCGCGGAATGTGGCGACGCGTGCGCCGCCGATGGCGATGCGGAGCGTCTGGTCGATGGCGCCTGCGGGCACGCCGCGCAGGGCCGCGACTTCGGTGTCGATGTTCAGATTGAGATCGACCAGCTTTTCGCCGAGCGGGTTACGCACGTTGCGCGTGCCGTCGGCCTCGGTGACAAGGCGCTCGACCTGCGAGGCGAGATCCGTGAGGACGTTGATATCCGCGCCACGGACGCGGACGGCGATGGGCGCTTCGATCGGCGGACCGTTGAGGAAGCGCTTCACGTTGAAGCGCGCTCCGGCAAAGGTCGACAGCTCGTTGCGAAGCGCTTCGAGTTCGGCATGGCCGGTTTCGGCTTCCCAATGATCGAAGCGGGCATAGATGTCGCCAACGTTCGACTGCGTTTCGGAAGGCTGTTCGTTGTAATAGACGCGCGGATTGCCCCTGCCCGCGTTTGAGAAGCGCCAGCTGATGTTCTCACGCTTAGCCAGAACGCCATCGGCGAACTGCACGGCGCGATCCGTCTCCGAGACGGAGACGCCTTGCGGCAACTCGACCCGAACAAGGAAGTACGGGCTGTCGTTCTCGGGGAAAAGGCTGAAACCGAGTTTCGGAACCAGCGTCAGCGTGGCCAGGAACAGGGCCATGCCGATCGCGATCGTGATGCGCGGGAATGACAGTGCGACGTGGAGGATCGGACGGTAGATCGCGTGAATGCCGCCCATGATGACATCAAGAAAGACGTTACCGTGAGCTTTGCGCGGCAGGAGGCGGCTGGCGAGGAACGGGATGACGCTCAGCGCCACGAAAAGCGACGCGGCGATGGTGCAGACGACAGCCATCGGGAGCGAGCGTGTAAAGTCGCCGGCCGCTTCCGGCAGGTTGAGCAGCGGCACGAAGGCGAGCAGCAAGGCCGCGGTACAGCCGAGAACAGCGACGTTGATCTCCTTGACGCCCTCAAGCGCGGCGTCGCGAGGCGTCAGGCCGCTTCGCAGGTGGCGGGCGATGTTCTCTGTAACCACGATGGAGTCATCGACCAGCAGACCAAGCGCCAGCACGAAGCCGGCGATAGAGAGCTGGTTCAGCGAGTAGCCGAGGATGTTAAGGACCGTGATGCCGATCGCGAACGAGAACGGGATCGAGACCATGACGATGAGCGAGGCGCGGAAGCCAAGCGGCAGCAGCGTAAGCAGCACGAGCGCAATGGCGATGCCGAGGTCTCGGCCCAGCGACGACAGACGATGGGCGACGGTTTCGGACTGGTCGAAGCCGCGCTCCAGCTTGATCTCCGGCGGGAGACGCGGCTCGAATGCGTCGACGCGCGCCTTCAGGGCGTCCATGACGGTGAAGATCGTCGCGCCAAGCTTTGCGCGAGCCGTGACGAAGATGGCGCGTTTGCCGCTGTAGCGCGTTATGTGGGTCTGTTCGTCGTTAGTCCATTCGACGTTGGCGATGTCGCCGACGCGGACGGTGGAGCCATTACCACTGCGCAGGACAACGTCGCGGATCTCCTCGACGCTGTCGAAAGGACCAGTGGCTTCGACGTTGAAACGGCGGCCGCTGCTCTCCACGGAGCCAATGGGAAGATCGGCTCCTTCCCGTTCCAGTGCTTCTGTCACGGCGCCGAGGGGGAGCTGATAGGCGGCGAGCTTGTCGAGATCTACGGTTACGCGGACTTCTGACGTGGGGACGCCCCAGATTTCGGCCTGTTGCACGCCGGGCGCACGTTCCATCGCATCGCGCAGTTCGCGCGCGTAGGCTTCCATCTGGCGCATGGGCGCGGTTTCGCTGACCAGCGCCATCTGGACGATGCTGGTCTGGGCGGGGTTCGCACGATCGGCCCGGATCATGGTGATGCCGGCGGGTAGCGTCGGGCGGAGGACGTTCAGTTCGCGGACGACTTCGTCGTATTTCTTCTCTGGATCGGTGCCGTATTCGAACTGCACGCTGATCGAGGCGAGGCCGGCGCTGCTGTTGGAGGAAATGGTGTCGACATATTCGAGGCCGTTGAGAGCGGTCTCGATCGGGATGGCGACGACACGCTCCATCTGCTCAGGGTCGGCGCCCGGCAGGACGACGAAGACGCCGACGCCGGCGAACTTGACGATCGGGTCCTCGGACTTCGGAATGGCCTGCACGGATGCAAGGCCAAGCGCGAAGAGCATGATGAAAAGGATGAGCGTGAACTGCCAGCGCTCAATGAAGAAGCGTGTGATCGCCTGCATGGGCTATTCCTGGCGGAATTTGACGGCGTCGCCGTCGCGAACCATTGAGGCGCCGCGCGTGATGATCGCCTCGCCCGGCTGGAGGCCGCCGGTGACGACTACGCCAGCGTCAGTGATACCCTCGGTCTGCACGGAACGCCGCGTGGCCTTTCCGTCCGCGCCGACGACATAGACCATGCCCTGGTCAGCGCGGGCGTCGATCAGTGAAATGGCCGGTATGAGGAAGGCAGTCTTGTCCGGCTGGCCGGATATGGGCTTGGCCGCGATCAGGACCTCGGCGACTTCGCCGCTCTTGAGGTCCTTGGGGTCGTCGAGACGTATTTCGACTTCGAACGACCCCATGTTCGCGGCCATCTTCGGGGAGATCTGGGTGACTTTGCCGGAGCGGCGCTCGCGGCCGGGAATGTTGATTTCGGCAATATCGCCGGCGCGTACGCGTGCGACATCGACGGACGAAAGCTGGGCGCGGACGATGATGCCTGTGCGGTCTTCGCCGAGCTGCAGGATGGGCTGGCCGGCCGTGACCATCTGGCCACGCTCTGCGTCGCGGCGGAGGATGACCCCGGTTGCGGGGGAGACGACGGAGACGATTTCGCGGGCGCGTTCGAGCGCCAGGCGGGCGTTGTCGAGGTCAGCTTGCGAGGCAGCGCCGGCGGCGTGGAGGCGGCTGACGCGATCGAAGGTCTGCTGCGCGGTCTGGCGGACAACTTCGGACTCGGCAGGATCGGCGCCGACCGAGGTGCGGCGGAGGGTGGCGAGGGTCTGTCCGGCATAGACGCGGGCGCCGTCGTCCACGAGCAGGGTTTCGATCATGCCGGGCGCGCCGAACGACAGGAGAGTTTCGCTCTTGTAGGTCACGAGCCCGCTAGCGCGCAGAACACCCGCTTGCCGACGCTGCTCAATGCGATAGACTTCCACCTCGACGGGCGGGACAGCCTGGGACTTTGCAGCTTCCGCTGGCTGCTCTCCGGGCGAACATGCCGCCGTGGCGAAAGCCAGAAGCGCCGCAGCCACCCACAATTCCGATCTCAGTGCCATGCCCGTCACCCACAGATTGCTAGACACTGTCTATTTTATATTTTACGCTGTCAATAATTAATCTTGGCGTCGGCAATACACGGCTGCGTGACGAGCAAGCGGGATGCTGGTGATCGCTGCAAAGCGCCGCCCGGCTCTGGGCTTCCGGAGTGACGCTATCTACGGTGTGCGCCGGAGTCGCCTGATGAAAGAGCCTGCGCGCACGACATTGATGGAGGCGGAGGCTCGCGAAGCTCCCGTGGTTGCGGCGAGGCTTGTGGCGAAAGCCACGCCGGTGTTGAGGGATTTGGGAGAGCGGCTGCGGGGGCTTTCGCCGCGCTATGCGCTGGCTGCAGGGCGCGGAAGCTCGGATGCGGCGGCGCTGCTGGCGAAGTATCTGTTTGAGGCGCGGCTTGGGTTGCCGACAGTTTCGGCGGCGCCGTCGATACGATCGATCTACGGGCGGCAGCTGAATATCGAGAAGGCTTTGCTGCTTGCGATCTCGCAGTCTGGGCGCAGTCCGGATCTGGTGGAGTTCTGCAGGTCGGCGACGGGGCCGGATGTTTTGCGTGTGGGGCTGATCAATGACGCAGCCTCTCCCCTTGCCGAAATCATGGACGTGTTCGTCTCGCTCGAGGCTGGGCCAGAGCGGAGCGTGGCGGCCACCAAGTCGTGCATCGCGGCGATGACGCTGGTGTTTGGTCTGGTGGCGCATTGGCTGGATGATGGAGAGATGATCGCAGCCTTCGAGCGTTCGCCTGAGGTGTTGGCGAAGGCGCTGATGGAGGACTGGCGGTCGGCGGAGGCGTTCTTTGATCGCGATGGACCCGTCTATGTGATCGGCCGTGGGCCGGGGCTCGCGGTGGCGGCGGAGGCGGCGCTGAAGCTGAAGGAGACCAACGGGCTCCACGCGGAGGCGGTGAGCGCAGCGGAAGTGCGGCATGGGCCGTTCGCGCTGGCGGGGCCGGAGTTGCGGATCGTGATCTTTGCGCAGCGCGATGCGGCCTATGAGGGATTTAAGAAGCTGGCGGACGATCTGGAAAAGTTGGGCAGCCCTGTGCTGTTCATTTCGGCGGATGGGACGCGGATCGGCGTGAGGCCCGATGTGGAGCCCGTGCTGGAGCTGCTTGCGATGCTGCTGCGCTTCTATCTGCTGGCCAACGCGACTGCCCTGCGGCGAGGACGTTCGCCGGATCATCCACCGACGCTGACCAAGGTTACAGAGACACGCTGATGATCGCGCTAGCGCCGACGCAATTATTCACGGGTGACGGCATCGTCGAGGATGTGACTGTACGGATCGATGGCGGGCGCATCGTGGAGGTTGCCGCGGGTGTTGAGACTGACGCGGTGAAGCTGGATGGGCTGCTGGCGCCGGGGTTTGTCGATGTGCAGGTCAATGGCGGCGGGGGCGTGCTGTTCAATGACTCGCAAACCGTTGAGACGCTTGCGGTGATTGCTGGGACGCATCGGCAGTTCGGCGTTACTGGTTTCATGGCAACATTGATTTCCGATGAGCGTGACAAGACTGTGCGCGCGATAGAGGCTGTGGGCGAGGCGATCAGAGCGGGCGTCGATGGCGTTCTGGGTCTTCACCTGGAAGGACCATGGCTTTCGGAGCCGCGGCGCGGCGTGCATCCGGCCAGGTTTCTGCGGGAGATGGATACGGACGACCTGAATATACTGACGCGGAAGCTGTCCTTCCCGCTGATGGTGACGGTGGCGCCGGAGCAGATCGGGCCGACGACGATCCGGGCGCTCGTGGATGCGGGCGTTATTGTGAGCCTGGGCCATACAGCGGCGGCGGCGGAAGACGTCGAGCGCGCTATTGATGCAGGGGCGACAGGTTTTACGCACTTGTTCAATGCAATGCCGCCGATGGAAGGACGCAATCCGGGGCCATTGGGCGTGGCGCTTGGTAGACCGGATTGCTGGGCCGGACTTATCCTGGACGGTATTCACGTGCATCCTGCGTCAGCGCGAGCGGCTTTTGTAGCCAAAACAGCGGACAGGCTGGTGCTGGTATCTGACGCGATGGCGACGATCGGATCAGCGCAAAACGCGATGACGCTTTTTGGCGAGACGATCACCGTCAAGGACGGCGCGCTTCGGACCGAGGCAGGAACACTGGCGGGTGCGCATCTGGAACTTTCTGGGGCTGTTCGCAATGCGGTCGCGATGCTGGGCGCTTCCCGCGAAGAGGCGCTGCGCATGGCGAGTTTGACACCGGCGAGCTTCATGAAGGCTGGAGATGAACGCGGCCGCATCGCACAGGGTTATCGCGCTGACATGGTGCTGCTTGATAGCGAGATGAGGGTGAAGGCGACGTGGATCGGCGGGCGGCAGGTTCACTGACGCGGCGTGACCTCACCAAGAGCGAGACGAAGGTTTCCGTCGTGCTTCTGCAGGGCGGCCAATGCGGCATCCATTTC
>JAUYSA010000503.1 GCA_030696545.1 Hyphomonadaceae bacterium | reverse complement strand
GCCGCGAAGAAGCGCTTCTCGTCAACTTGTCGGCCGACCCCGTATATCAGGAGCAGTTCCCAAGAGCTTTTCCAGCGGATGCAGGCCGGATCACATTGAAGGCGATCACGGCGGCGCTAGGCGCTTTCGAACGCACGCTGGTCTCGGCGCGATCTCCCTATGACGATTATCGCTTCGGCGGTCGCGCAGAGGCCATTTCTGACTCCGCAAAACGCGGCGAAGCGTTGTTCATGGGACCGCGGCTGAATTGCAGGGCCTGTCACGACGGCCCAAGGTTCAACGGCGATGTCGCCGCCGACGGCTCGCCAGCCATAAACTTCCAGAACAACGGCCTCTACAATGTTGACGGCTACGGGGGATATCCAAACGACAATCTCGGCATGGCTGCGCTCACCGCGCGACAGGAGGACACCGGCCGCTTCAAGGTTCCCAGCTTGCGAAATGTCGCCGTGACCGCTCCCTACATGCACGACAGCTCCGTACCGACCCTTGATGCGGTGCTGGATCACTACGCGGCGGGCGGACGCCTTATACGGCCCGGGGAACGCAATGCGGGAGATGGCAGAGCGAGCCCATTGAAGAGCCCGCTGGTTGTCGGCTTCGAGTTGTCTTCACAGGAACGCGAAGATGTCCTCGCCTTCCTCGACACGCTCACCGATGAACGGTTCCTGGTTGATCCCCGGTTCGCCGATCCGTGGAAATGACATTGATCGTCAGCTGGCGATAGAGCCAGTGGAGCTGTCACGTTAAGTCCGCAACACAACATCTCTTGCAGGACGCGGGATTCCGCTTAAGCGACCGCCCTCGCCCAGACAGAGTCTGCCCGTGCCCGTAAAATCCGGAACGCCGAGATCGCAGCGTGCGTCGTCAGAAACCGCTGCGCCGAATCTCGGGACCTGAACCCAAGCATCTTTCGCTCGCGTCGTCGGATCGGCAGATGTGAGTTCTCAGCACGGTTGTTCGCGCGCAGTCGACCCGGCCGGTGAACCCCTTCCCTGCCGAGCACCCGAAGCGCCGAGCCATACTATGCGAACCCGTCGGTGGCGATACTCTCCGGCTCTACCGGTTGGCTGCGAAGTAGCTGCTTCAACAGTTTTAGCGCTGCGCGCATGTCGCGCCTCTTCTGCACGACGAGATCAAGGACCTCGCCCTGGTCATCGACTGCGCGCCAGATCCACACGCGCTCGCCGGCGATCGTCGAGGTGCCAGCGCGGTGAAGGCGGTTGTTTCCGACGGCGATCCGTGCTTGCAATTGTCGGAGATGCCCAACCGACCGCGCTGGGCACCGGGGGCCGATCTGGAGGCCGAGCGGCGACTTTTGGCAGACGCCCACGCCTTCGCCTTTGTCTACCCGCTCTGGTTCAATTCGATGCCGGCGATCATCAAGGGTTACATCGATCGCGTCTTTGGCGCGGGCTTCGGCTATGCTCAGCTACGTGCGGGAGGCCAAGAACCACTCCTGACCAACCGGCATCTCATCCACGTCACTGCGTCTGGATCTTCGTCGGCCTGGCTCGATGAGCAGGGCGCAGTAGGCTCATCGCGCACGCTCTTCCAGGACACTATCGCTCGCGCGTGCGGACTGCGCGTGCGCCCTCAAATCCATTTTGACGGCATCGTGCCCGGCATCGCTCCACGCTGGCTGGCCACCAACCTGAAGACGCTCGAAACCAAGCTGATCCAGTACTTCGGTCCGGGCAGCGCCGACCTTACCTGAGTTCGGGTTCAGGATCTGGCGCGTGCACGCAGCCAGCCTGGCGCGCGGCGCCCTTCAGGAACGATCGCCGCGCCAAGCCCGACAGAATGGCGTCCGCTAGCACCTTCTCGCGCTGATCAGCCCCGGTGATCCATCGAAACACTCCACGAAACGGCAGGCCGAAAAGGTCGGCTACCGCGTCGCTCGCCAAGCCGCCTGCATCGACGCCGAAATCGTCGTCCACGTCATAGGCGTCCACATCCGGGCCAAGCAGCACATCGAGAGCAGCAATTTCCGAAAAGTGTTCGTCGCACGGGACGTCCGACGCGAGTTGGTACGGAAAAACCACCGCCCGCTTCAGGATCTCAGGCGGCTCCTCGCGCATCCAGCTGATGTCGCGGAACGGTTGCTCCATGGCGTTGCTGACGCGATTTCCGCGCGAAGGAGGACCGGCATATGTGGTCGTCGCGCATGCGCTGAAAGCGAGGCAAAGCCCAAGGGCCAAAATGAAGACAGGGTTTCTGATCATCTGACTGTCCGCCGCTAAGCGATTGACCCGAGACCGGCACGAAACTCTGGCGATCAAACGTGATCCTGAGACCGAGACAAACAGTAACGTCGAGCGCACGTTGAGAATCGCACGGCAGTCCCCTCGCGAGTTTGACAAGGGTCAACACTGGGGAGTGATTCTTGGCCGATCAATCAAACTCTCCGGCGGGCGCCACCAAAATGCTCGGTCGGGTAGCGTCAACGCCAACCTGGCCTTTTGCAAATGCGCCGGCGCGAAGCCTGAATTAAGCCTGTTGGGACGGCACAATTTCCGACTTTGGAATCAATGAGAGGATACTCAAATGCTCTACACAATCGCACTGATCCTACATCGACTGAAGAACCGCTTGGCCGCGTGATCACACATTCGTTGTCAAGTCAGCTGACTCAAGAATGTCGAACAACAAGAATTGGGGAGCGCGGAGAGACACAGGTTGAGTTCGGTAGTCCGCGATTTCCAGCAAGGACCGGAATCTAGATCGCAGCGGTCGGAGCTTCCCACGGTTGCGGCCGTCGTGACGTCGCAGCTTGCGCTCAGTCAAACGCCCGCCCGGGGTTCTTGGCTACGAAGTCCAAGGACCCAGGAGCCGCTGATGACCTACGCAACAGTTCACCTGCACCTGACACCGTATCCAGCGCCAACTTCATTGGGCGCCATCAATTACGCCTGTGCACTTGCAAGCCTGTTTGAAGCTAAGCT
>JAUYSA010000501.1 GCA_030696545.1 Hyphomonadaceae bacterium | reverse complement strand
GAGCGCAGACCACTACGCAGCCCTGGGGGTTGCCGCCAACGCCAGCCTGGCCGACATCAAAAAGGCTTTTCGCCAGAAGGCATCGTTCTATCACCCCGACCGTAACGATGCGCCGGATGCGGCGCAACGGTTTCAGGCGGTGCAAAAGGCCTACGAGGTGCTGTCTGACGACGATGCGCGCCAGGCCTATGACGACAATCGCCGCCGCAATTTGCTGGACGACCCGTTGCAGACCGCAACGGAAATCTGGCAGTCCTATTCATCGCGCATTTTTTCCGCCACGGGTTCCCATTGAAAATTTCTCCCTACTTCCATGACCTGCGCTCGGCCTACCAGGCCGAGCTGGACGA
The DNA here is from genome assembly GCA_030696545.1 of Hyphomonadaceae bacterium. Taxonomy (GTDB): domain Bacteria; phylum Pseudomonadota; class Alphaproteobacteria; order Caulobacterales; family Hyphomonadaceae; genus UBA7672. The sequence goes on along the minus strand of JAUYSA010000501.1, from coordinate 2,285 downwards.
CCTTGTTTCCGACTCCGAAGGCAAGGACGTGCTGCGCAAGCGCCTGGCTGAAAAGCGCAACGAAATCGCCTTTCTGGTGCAGATGATGGAGCTGGCCCCCGAGATGGTGGCGGTGGTCTTCCACCAGGGGTTCCGCTTTGCCAAACCTGCGGCGGTGGAGCAGCTCATCAGCCTGCCGGTGGATGAACTCCCCGCGTGGGACACGCTGGCCGGTGCCGTGCAACTGGAGCCGTGGGCCCAAAGCCTGGCGCAAACGGTGCTGCGCGAACCCGCCGGCGGGCGTTTTCTGGCCATTGCGGCCGGGCTGGAGTACCTGCACGCCCAGGCCCGCATGGCGTCGATGGCCACGTCCACCGCGCGCTCTGACGGCGACAGCGATGCCGACGAAGAAGCGGGCGACGACGCCGAGCATGACGACGAGTACAACGCGCTGAGCGCCGACGACGCGATGGAGCCACAAAACAGCCGCACCCGCGAAGAGGCCGCATCGAACTGGCTGTCCGACGTGGGCTTTGAGCGCAAGGAGTAGGGCCCCGGGCCCGCAAGGCCTGCCTTCGACCCCGGCGCAGCGCGCCACGCGCTGCATGGCTCACGTCCCATTCCTACGGAACACCCCCATGACCAACCACCTCGCACTGATCACCAAGACCACCAGCCTGATTGCCGCCGGCGACATCGTCGGCGCCGAATCGGCCCTGGCCGAACTGGCCGACACCGATGGCGACAACGCCCTGATGGTGGTGCTCGACCAGCTCGCGCCCAAGGACATCCTGGCCGTGATGCGCGAGTACGACGAATCCAAGGCGTCGGTAGTGAACATGCTGGTCACGCCCGAGCAGTTTGCGCGCGCCATGGTGCTGGAAAAGCAGTACAAGGACCTCAGCCACACGCACCTGCGCAGCATGGTCAACGCGGTGATCTTCCGCGATGGCGCAGACCCGGTGGAATTTTTGACCGCCATCGGCGACCTGGAGGGCGGCAGCGAGGCCCTGGCCAACTACTTTGCCGAAAAGTGGAGCCGTGTGGAGGCGTTTGCCCGCACCGGCACCTTTGACGCCACCGAAGACTACGGCCCCACGCTCAGCGACGATGAACTGCTGGCCTCGGGCTACGTACAGCCGCGGGTGGACCTGGACGAAGTGGCCGACCGCGACTGGATGCAGATGGCCTGGCTGCTGCGCTACGAATGCCGCGACCTGTTCATTGAAACCCTGCTGGTGCTGCGCGCCAAGGCGCGGGCTTTTGACATGGGCCTGGAAGAGGGCGATGAGCCCGCCGAGGAAGACGACGGCAAGTTCGAGACCAGCGAGACCGACCGCGGCAAGGCCACGCCGGCGGCGCGGGTGTCGGATGAGGAATCCGCAATTTGAGGGGCTTCCCCCTGAGTCGCCTTTGGCGCCTTCCCCCTTCTCTCGAATGGCTGCGCCATTCGGGAAGGGGGACACCGCCAGCGCGGCGGGGCGGCCCTTGCGCGGCGGTTCGCGCCTGGAGCGTGCCGGTTTCATCGCCCATGGGCACTGCGAAACGCAATCCCTATTGATATGACAGTGTCCAACACACCAACCCCCGCGACGAACGAGATTGCCGCCAGCTCCGCACTGCAGCTTCACGACGCCCGTCCGTTCTTCGAGAAGGCGCTGATGTATGGCGTGCAGCACGGAATCATTGATACCGAGCGGCTGGCGGCGCTGAACGCCGATGCGCCCAAGGGCATGGTGCAGATTGCGCGGTACTTTGGCAGCGAGTTTCTGCGGCCCGAGCTGGAGCGGGCGCGCGACCGCATCGTCAACCTCATCAGCCTGCACCTGCTGGAGACCACTGAAGCCGACCTGGCCAAGGCGGCGGTGCTGCTGCGCGACCATTCGCTGCTGTCGCGTTCCAAGGCTGGCTCCGACATGCTGCGCCGCCTCATCGCCATGCCCGAGAGCAGTAACTTCGGCATGGCCGGGTATGCCGGTGCCGATGTGCCGCTGCTGGGGTTGTGGTCGCTGCGCAGCCATGCCGACTACCGGGCCGAGCTGGCGCGCCGCAGCCGCATCGCCGCCGCCATCGACGCCGCGCTGTGGATGGCCGAGCAGTACGACCTGGATGCGGATGCCCTGCAGGAGTCCGGCGCCGATGCCGAGGCGGTGGTACGCACCGGCCTGCTGCTGGGCGTGCTGGCGCCGCGCGCAGCCGAGTGGGCGCACCCCACCGCGTTTGCAAAAGCCGTGAACGCCTGTCGCAAGAAGGCGCCGGCGGCTAACGCTATAGCCCTGACGCTGCCTGCAGGATTGCCCTCAGAA
>JAUYSA010000467.1 GCA_030696545.1 Hyphomonadaceae bacterium | reverse complement strand
CGCCCTCACCCAGCTCATCGGCGGCGAACCGCGCGTGAAACTCGCCGCCGTCGTCCACAATGGCCGCTTCGCCATCGAGTCCGGCACGATCACCGGCCCCGGCATCCGCGCCAACATGACCGGCCGCGTCGCAGACAGCGGCGCCATCTCCGCCCGCGCCGAAGGCGCGCTCACCCGCACGCTCGATCTTGGCGGCGCCTCGCTCGGCGCGATGGACTTCACCGCCGACATCACCGGCAACACCAGCGCGCCCATCGTTGCCCTGCGCCTCGCCGATGGCGAGTTCACGGGCGGCGGCGTCATCATCAGCAACCTCAACGGCGCCGCCAACGCTCGCCTCGGCGAAGCCATCGCAGGAGACTTCTCCCTGCGCGGCGCCTCCGGCAAGCAGGCCTTCCTCGCCTCCGGCCGCCTGCAGGGCGGCGAAGGCGACTTCCGCGTCGTGAACCTCGTCGCCAGCCTCGGCGACCTGCGTTTCAACTCGCCCCGCCTCGCCTTCGGCGACTCAGGCTTCTCCGCCGCCTTCGACGCCTCGGGTCCTCTCGCGGGCATCGCTGGCCTCGATCGCGGCACGCTCACCGCCAAGGGCAATATCGCCATCGGCGAAGAGCTCAACGCCGATATCACCGGCCAACTCGCCAACCTGCGCAGCGGCGCCGTTCGCCTCGACCTCATCACCTTCGATGTGGACGCAGCCGGCAATCGGGCAACGCTGAAGGCCCGCGCCAAGGGCTCGATCAGCGCGCCCATCGACATCACGCTCAACGCCACCGCCGATCGCGCCGGTGACGCATGGTCCGGCCAGGCAATGCTCGATGGCTCCGTCGACCAGCTGCCGATCTCCACCTCGCGCGCCGCCCGCTGGCAGTACAGCCCCGAAGGCTGGAACGTTGATGCGCAACTTGCCGCCTTCCGTGGACGCCTCGACGCAAGGATCGGCATGAGCGGAGACAATGCGACGGCCGACCTCCAGCTCGCCGGCGTCAGCCTGCGCGGCATCTCCCGCGTCGCCCGCATCACGCCGGTCAACGGCGAAGTCACTGGCTCGGCGTCTTTCTCCAACGTCGCCGGCCTCGCCACGGGCGACTTCACGCTCGCCATCGCCAACGCCAACCCCGTCGGCGTCACGGCAGATCCCGTCTCCCTCAACTTCACCGGCAACCTGCGCAACGGCGTCTTCGTCGCTTCCGCCACCGGCGAGGGCCAGGGCTTCAAGCTCGCCGCCACATCGCGCGAGGAAATGATCATCGGCGATGGCTTCGACATCCGCCCCAACACCACCACGCCGCTCGCAGCGCAACTGGACCTCACCGGCCGCGCCGAACAACTCTGGGCGCTCTTCGGTCCCGAGAACCAGTCCCTGCGTGGCGAGCTTCAGGCCAATGTCCGCGTCGCCGGCACGCTGTCCCGCCCCGATCTCTCCGGCGGCTTCAACGTCGCCAGCGCCGCCTACGACCACGGCGAAACCGGCTTCAGCCTGCGCGACATCACCGCGCGCGGCGAGTTCGACGAAACCAACGCCCGCATCACCGGGCTCACCGCCACAGACGGCAAGGGCGGCCGCCTCACCGGCGAAGGCAGCATCAGCTGGGACAATGACGTCAGCGGCGGCGTGAAAATCTCCGCCGTGAACCTCCGCGCCCTAGACCGCGACGACCGCATGGCCATCGTCTCCGGCGACGCCAACGTCGTCCTCGACACCGAATCCATCCGCATCACCGGCGACCTCACCGTGTCGCAGGCGCGCATCTCGATCGAACAGCCCGCCTCCGCCAGCATCCCAACGCTCACCGGCATCCGCCGCATCAACTTCCCCGATCAGGACGAGATCGAAGCCGCCGCCTCCTCGCCCTTCCAGCGCCCCGTCCAGCTCGACCTCAAAGTCACCGCCCCGCGCCGCATCGTGGTCTTCGGTCGCGGCCTCGACACCGAATGGGCCGCCAACCTGCGCGTCACCGGCCCGATCAGCGACCCCTCGATCAACGGCACCGCCACCCTCGTGCGCGGCGACCTTGACCTCGCTGGCCGCCGCTTCGACTTCGACACCGGCTCGATCGAACTCAACGGCCCCATCCGCTCCGCCCGCATCGACATCGCGGCAGAGCGCACCGCCGACGACATCACCGCCAGCGTCCACGTCACCGGCACGCCGGTCGAACCCAAATTCACACTCGAATCCACGCCATCGCTCCCGCAGGACGAAGTCCTCGCGCGCGTCCTCTTCGGCCGCTCAGCCGCCGAGCTCACCGGCTTCGAAGCCGCCCAGCTCGCAGCAGGCCTCGCCCAGCTCGCCGGCGGCAATGCCGGCTTCGACCCCATCGGCCTCGTCCGCTCCGCCACCGGCCTCGACCGCGTAAGCTTCGGCGCCGAAGGCGGCATCGCCACTGTCTCCGCCGGCAAATACATCGCCGAAGACGTCTATGTGCAGGTCGGCGCAGGCGGCTCCGGTGGCGTCGGCGCCCAGGTCGAATGGGAACCCGCCAAGGAACTCTCGATCATCTCATCAGCGCAAGGCAACGGCGACACCAAGATCGCCGTGAGATGGAAGAAAGACTACTAGCTCTCTCTTCTTGCTAGCGCTCGTCGCGAGCAGCTCTTCCCCCGCCTGCGGGGGAAGTACGGCGAAGCCGGGATGGGGGCGAGCCACAAGCACCGCCCTCGAAAATCGCCCCCCACGTCTCGCGGATTCGCCGCGATCCACTCCCCCCGCAAGCGGGGGAAGATCACCCGCTACACCAAAGCCTCATAACTAACCCCCACCAGATACAACCCATCCGCCGGCGCCACGGGCCCGCACTTCGTCCGATCCGCCGCCGCGAGTATCTCCCCGATCCAGCCCACGCTCTCTCGCCCACGCCCCACTTCCATCAGCGAGCCCACCATCGATCGCACCTGCCGGTGCAGGAACGACCGCGCCGACGTCCGTATCTGGATCACCTGCCCCACGCGCTCCACGCTGATCGACTTCAGCGTCTTCACCGGCGTATCCGCCTGGCAATTGGCGTCCCGGAACGTCGTGAAATCATGCCGTCCGACAAACGCCTGCGCCGCCGCGTTCATCGCCTCCGCATCGAGATCCACCGCCACCCGCCACGCGCGCCCGCGATCCAGCGTCAGATCCGCCCGCCGGTTCACGATGCGATAGACATAGCTGCGCCCCGTCGCATCGAACCGCGCATGAAACCCCGGATCAGCATCCTCCGCCTCCAGCACCGCAATGGGATGCGGCCGCAGATGCGCATTCAGCGCGTCCCGCACCTTGCCCGCGCGCAGCGTCTTCACGAGATCCAGATGCGCCACCTGCCCGGTCGCATGCACGCCCGCATCCGTCCGCCCGGCGCCGATCACCTGCACGGCCGCGCCATCCAGCGCCTCGGCCGCAGCCTCCAGCGTCTGCTGCACCGACGGGGAATTATCCTGCCGCTGCCAGCCGGAAAACACAGACCCGTCATACTCGATCGTCAGCTTGTATCTAGGCAATGGGAACCCCGAACGCGTCCGGGAAGATCAGCCGCCCAGACATCGGCGGGCCATGCCGCATCCGCAGAGCCATGAAGTGCGGCCCCTTCAGCGGCGTCTCGAATTCCGCCGCCTGCTCCACCGAGAATCCGAACTTCGGATAGAACCAGTCATGCCCCAGCACGAACACGATCGGCACGCCCGCATCCTTCATCAGCTTCAGCCCGTGCATCACCAGCCCCTTGCCGATGCCTTCCTTCTGCACCCACGGGTCCACCGACATCGGCCCCAGCCCCGCCGCGCTCAGCTTGCCGAACACGCCCAGCGGATAGAACAGGATATGCCCCACAATCTGCCCATCGCTCTCCACCACCAGCTGCAGCATCACATCGCCCGCCGTCTCCAGCGCCTCGACGATCCGCGCCTCATCCGGCTGCCCGAAAGCGCGCGTGTTCAGATCGAGCACGGCCGCCCTGTCGGCCTGCGTCATCACGCGAAAAATCCGGTCGCTCATGTCAGCACCTTCACGACAGCTTCACGCCCCGGCTGATCCGCGCCCCGCGCTGGAACTCCTCCGCAGTCATCTGCCCCTTGCCCGCCCGCTGCAAGCGCGTCAGCCGCACCGCGTCCTCGCCACACGCAATCAGCAGATCGTCATTCAGCGCCTCGCCCGGCTCGCCTGACCCGATCTCCGCCGTCGCATGAAGCGCCTTGATCCGCTGGCCATCGAGCTCGAACCACGCGCCCGGAAACGGCGATAGCCCGCGTATGTGCGTCGCCACTTCCTGTCCCGTCCGCTTCCAGTCAATCCGCGCCTCCGCCGGCGACACCTTCGGCGCAACCGTCACGCCCTCAGCTGCCTGGCTCACCAGCGTCACCGGCCCAGCCTCCAGCAGCGCCAGCCCCTCCACCATCAGCGAAGCCCCCAGCTGCGACAGCCGGTCATGCACGCTCCCCGTCGTATCCGCCTCACTGATCGGCGTCGTCGCCGTCAGCATCACCGGCCCGGTATCCAGCCCCACATCCATCTTCATCACCTGCACGCCCGTCACCGCATCGCCCGCCATCACCGCGCGATGGATCGGCGCCGCCCCGCGCCAGCGCGGAAGGATCGAGCCATGAATGTTGAAACACCCCAGCCGCGGCGCATCCAGCACAGCCCTCGGCAGCAACAGCCCATAAGCCACCACCACAGCCGTATCCAGCTTCAGCGCCGCAAACGCCTCGCGATCCTCCGCCGCCTTGAAGTTCACCGGCGTCCGCACCTGGATCCCGTGCCGCTCCGCCGCCTCATGCACCGCGGTCTTTGTCAGCTGCTTCCCCCGCCCCGCGGGCCGCGGCGGCTGCGAGTAAACACACGCCACCTCATGCCCGGCCGCAATGACCGCCTCCAGCGTCGGAACGGAAAACTCGGGCGAACCCATGAAAGCAATGCGCAATGACATGGCGCCCTTCTAGCCCAATCTCGCGCCGACCCGAAACCTCTGGCAATCGCGCGCCGATTGGCTAGCGTCCCGGCAATTCCTGGAGCGATTTCATGCGTTTTGCCGCCATCCTGCTAGCCTCCGTCTCCGCCCTCTCCGCCTGCAGCGGCGAAGCAAAAGCACCCGAGGAAGCCGCCAAGCCCAAGGGCTCCTATGGCGGCGCAGGCGGCGCCGACATGTCGATCGAAGCCATCGAACCCAAGGACGAACCCGTCACAGTCGGCAAGGCCGGCGACGACCCGTCCGACATCGCCCGCTACATCCTCGCCTCCGGCGCCAGCGGCGTCATCTCGCCCGACGGCAAGCTGATCGCCATGAACTGGCGCATCACCGGCGCGCCCCAGCTCTGGGTCGTCCCCGTAGAAGGCGGCCAGCCGAAACAGCTCACCTTCGGCAACGGCATCACCTTCTTCCGCTGGACGCCCGATTCAAAAGCCATCCTCTACGGCGCCGACAACAACGGCAACGAACAGGAAAGCTTCAACCTCGTCACCGCAGACGGCGCCGTCGAACAGGAACTGCTCGCCGCCAAGGATGGCTCGTTCCGCGCCTTCGGAGACTTCCTGCCAGACGGCCAGTCGCTGCTGTTCTCCTCGCCAGACCGCAACGGCTCGGACTTCGACATCTACGCCGCGTCCCCCGAAGGCCCGCCGCAACTGATCGCCGAAGGCAATCTCGGCACCTTCGTCCAGTCCGTCTCACCCGACGGCGCCAGCGCCATCGTCACCGAGGGCGTCGGCGAAGACTCCGACAAGCTCATGCTGCTCGACATCCGCGGCAAGAAGCTCGCCACCCTCGCCGCGCCCGATCCGCGCGCCAACCACAATGATGGCGGCTTCGCCTGGACGCCCGACAGCAAGGGCTTCTACTTCGCCACAAACGAAGGCCGCGAATTCGCAGCCCTCGCCTTCCACGACATCGCCGTCAGCAAGACCACCATCCTCCACGAAGACGCCTTCGACATCCAGAATGTCAGCCTGTGCGGCGCCGGCGGCCGCTGGCTCGCCTGGACCACCAATGAGGACGGCTTCTTCAAGCTGCAGATCCAGGATCTCACCACGAAGAAGATGATCGCCGCGCCCGCCCTAGCCGAAGGCACGTACGGCCTCAACTGCGGGCTCGGCAGCTCGAAACTCTCGATCAACGTGAATGGCTGGGACACGCCCGGCGACATCGTCGTGCTCGACATCGCGACGGGCAAAACCACCACCGCCTTCAAGGGCACGCTCGCCGGCCTTGACCCGAAGCGCCTCGTCAAACCCGTCTCCCTCCGCATGAAAGCGCAGGATGGCGTCGAACTGCAGGGCCTGCTCTACCTGCCCGATGCGGCCTCCCGCAAAGGCGCCGCCCTCCCGCCCGTCCTGTTCGACGTACACGGCGGACCAACAGCACAGAGCGTGGCCAGCTTCGATACGGTCGCCCAATACTATGTCGATCGCGGCATCGCCGTCTTCTCGCCCAATGTGCGCGGCTCCACCGGCCTCGGCCGTACCTACACGACACTCGACGACGGCAGGAAACGCCTCGACAGCGTGCGCGACCTTGTCGACATGCTCGCCTTCCTGAAGACAGACGGCCGCGTCGATGCAGACCGCGCCGCCGTCTCCGGCGGCTCCTATGGCGGCTACATGGTCAACGCGGTCGTGGGCGCATACCCCGAAGCCTTCGACGCCGGCATCTCCATCTTCGGCGTCGGCAACTGGGTCGGCGCCCTCGAAATCGCCTCACCCGGCCTCAAGGCCTCAGACAAGATCGAGTATGGCGACATCGCCGATCCGGAGTGGAAGAAATTCTACACCGAGAACTCGCCGATCAATAACGCCGACAAGATCAAGATCCCCATGCTCTACGCCCACGGCGTCATGGACCCACGCATCGACATCAGCGAAACCGAAGTGATGGTGAAGGCCCTCCGCAACAACGGCATCGAAACCACCTTCATCCGCCTCCCCGACGAAGGCCATGGCTGGCGCAAACTGAAAAACCGCCTCTTCTACCACCGCCGCGAAGCCGAATTCCTGGAGAAACATCTGGCGGCGAAGTAGAGCCACCGCCGCCTTGCCTCCCTCAGTGCGAAGCACTGGGGGAGGTGGATTGCGCGCCCTTGCGCGCAAGACGGAGGGGGT
>JAUYSA010000416.1 GCA_030696545.1 Hyphomonadaceae bacterium | reverse complement strand
TTATCCAAAGCCATTTCCACCACGCGACTTTTTCCCGCAGACGCAACACCAGTCCACCCAAATTCTACCATCCTACTGATTGGCATCTCGCGCAAGATCTGTCGGGGTAAGTCGCAACGTATTCAACACAATGCTAATTTCAGTATCGGAGGAATCTTTAAGCATCTTTTCTAGATTCTTGGCGAGATCAGCTACACGACTTTTTCCCGCAGTGAATTCCATCGCATTCAACGCGTTAACCATTTCTGTGTGACAAATATTTCCCAACTTTTCAACTTCACTCTTCAACCTTCCAATTTCATCAAGATACGCATACTTAACTTCCGACGTCATTTTAGGTTTTCCAGCGTCACGACAAACTTGTCTTTCACGCATAAATCTCTGAAATCCATGTTCTTGTGTATCATCAGAAACGTCGTTTTGCATATTTGATCACACCACTCACACAAACTCCCTTTTCTTAAATAAAGTAATTATTTTTTACACACAGAAACAAAATGTCTGGTGAACTTGCCGATGCGAAAAGGAAGCAGAAGGATAAAAGGCTGGAAAAGATGATTAGGGGAATCATTCGTGATGAACTTCAGAGAAGCCCGAGGAAAAAGACAATTGATCTCGAGCGCGAAAAGAACAAGGATGTGTGTGATGATGTAAAAGTCGAGCTTATTGAGTCCACTTTTAAAGATGCCGTTACAGTGTGGATCATGGATGCTGCAAGAAAATTTACACCAGAAATGCTCAGAACCAAATCCATAGAAACCATCCTCGATGCAATGAGCAAAGCTGTTGGCGATGGCGCCGTGTGCTCAGCAAGCTACGTGAAAACGAATGGCCAGGTTCCAATCATCCAAGTAAATATGGCCAATATGTACTATGCGCTCATCAAGATAAACGGAATTGGAGTATTGCAGTTTGTCGCAGACGATGCGCTAGTGTGATTATGCAAGGGGTTCACCAAACCTGTATTCTAGTTCAAATTAATCTTTGGACGCTTTTTACTCCAAAGATTAAAAGGCCCAAAGAAAAAAAATGTTGATTTTAAGATAGTTCTTTGCCATCATTGTTCTCTCGTTTTGTTGGATATTTTACAGAGTCTACGAAATTGTGAGCGCACTGATCTATGCCGCGACCTATCCATGTTGTTTCTTGTTGTATCATGCCGGAGTTGATTTCGAAAGCGAAGGCATAGGTTCCGACGACGGAAAATCATTCAATTCCCATGAATTTGGAATAAAATGTTGTGGAGATAAGCGAGCTTCATTCACATTGTTCTGTTACCACGACAAAGAAAAAATATAATCTACTCATTTTCCCCCATGTTCTCCATAAGAGTAACGTCATGGTAAATCTAATTCAAATTCTTGCCATTATCTTCTTCCCAATTGGCGCATTATTTTACATGGCTTACATCGTCATCGATTTCATATGCAAAATCTTTACCGCTGTCGTATGTAACCTTCCATGGTCGCTCGTTGGAGTCGCAGTTTTTCTCGTCATTTTCTTGCTATGGCTTGTCCCAGGACTGTCACACCTCCCAGCAGTCATCTATGGTGCAATGCTTCAGTTTTCATCAATCCTACTCACGGTCGTCGGGGCGATCATCAATCTCGCGATCAGTGCGCTTTACGGATGGATGGTTGGAATCTATAATGACTTGTGTGTCGCTGGAAATCTTTTTATCGATACTGTCCTAGAAAATCTCTGTCCAGGGCAAGACGTATCGCAATGCATTGGTCTACAGTCCTTCCTCACAAGTCTGAACAACGCCGTCGAGAGCGCCGTGACCGTCATTAGCATGGTGTTTGATCTATTCCAACTCGTGGCTAGTCTCGGAGGCGCAGTCATGTCGGCCACACGCCAATTCAACGCGGTGTCAAGATTCAACGGAACTCCACTCTCCGCGTTTGATGCATTTAAAAAATCTACGGCAGGACGTGCGTTTGCATCATATTCGCAAAATAACAAATTCGCGTTTGATGGATTATCATCGCTGGACGTTGGATATTTAAATGACACTGTGCAAAACTGGCGGTTATTCACGTCAGACGCCCCGATTTGCTCAGATCCTCTCTGCCGGGATCCTTCGCAAGATGGAATGATGTATTTTGATATGCTAAATGCGTCACATGCTAGAACCTCGATGTTTTTTGGCGATGGTGGATTCCGCGTCCCGACATTTTTATTCGCACAATCAAATGCACTGGATATCCTCACATCCGAAGAAATCCGAATCTTCGCTGGCCAAGTTGCCGCGGTTATCAATGCAATATTCGCATATGCTCTACCCGTAGCAACGCAACTCATCTACTTTGGAATGGATTTATTCAAACTACTCGCCGTGTTGTTCGTAATCATTCTACTTCCATTCCTCAAACCTCTCGCGACCTTGTTGCTTCTGTTCTACTACGTCCTCGGACAACCTGCCGCTGGTGGATCTGGGACAGTCTATGTCCCCAGCGTCGATGCCACGGAGTTTTTGAATCAATACGTAGACAGCGCAATTGCAAATTACATCAAAAAGTATGCCCTCGAAGCACGCACGTATTTGCTGAAGCGCTCGGATGTCCCCGGGCCAGTGGAACTCAAACAATTTTTGCTTGGAGTCGTCAATGTCCTCGACGTGATTATTTCATTGCCCTCACAATTGGCTCTGCTGATTGCCCAGATCATCGACAAAGTTTGGTGTCTTATTCTCCACTTGTTCCCGTGCTTGGAATTAAGCAAAGTCTGTGACTTGTTTTTTGCCAACCCGTATTGGACCGAGACTCTCGGAAAAACTGGACTGTTTGACTGGGTATTTTTCCTCGCGCGATGGGCCCAGCGTATTGTCTGGGATGGGTGTCGCGGCATTACCGGTGGAACATGTCCTTGTGCGACATGCAAACCAGATCCCGACAACGGCATCCTCCGATTTATCACAATTCCAGGAGACGGGTTCCCGTGCGTCCCAGATCACTCTGTATCTGGCCATAGTTGCTGTGTTGGATCTTCGCTAATTCATCTGATTCCCGAAGTCGCATTCCCCATTTTCGGAATTAGACACAATGGAACTCTGCCAAAGGATATCATGTTTGCTATCGAACGCAACGATTTGTCAACATTAATGAGATTTGCATCCATAATGTAATTTTATTTCTAAAAAATAATCTTCGACAAAGTTTTCACATGAAATAAAAATTAAAAACAAAAAAGCGTGACATGTCAAACGTGCGAGTGAATGAGAGGTCCCCAAGTAACCAGTACTTTTCAGGGCGTATTGTTAACGGGGTCGCAAATGTCTCGGTAAATTCAAATACGCCAAAACAAGAATTTGTGGGAGACGTCGTTGGTGGAATTGCGAATATTTCCATTG
>JAUYSA010000412.1 GCA_030696545.1 Hyphomonadaceae bacterium | reverse complement strand
CCACAAGGGCGAACCAGCCCCCGCATCCGCCGCCCCGCCCATCCACGCCCCCACGCTTCGCGTCGAACAGCGCAAGCTCGAACAGAGCCACATCGTCCTCGCCCGCCGCACAGTCTCCGCCACCTCGCCGGATCGCTTCGCCGCGCGCATCTTCGCAGAGATCTTCGGCGGCGGCATGGCCTCGCGCCTCTTTCAGGATGTCCGCGAGGCGAGGGGGCTCGCCTACACGATCGACGCTTCCTGCGATCAGCATTCCGATTGCGGCCGTATCTCCGTCTATGCCGGGAGCGACGCGAAAGACGCTGCTGAGATCGTGAAAATCACAAACAACATCTGGGGCGATCTCGCCACCGCCGGTCCCACAGAAGGCGAACTCGCCCGCGCCAAGGCCGTCGCCGCCGCACAGTTCGCCATGTCCGCCGAAGCCCCCGCCGCTCGCGCCGGCTCCGCCGCCTACGAACTCCTCACTTTCGACCGCCTCGTCAGCGTCGAGGAAGTCCTCGGCTATATCGACGCCGTAACGATTGCGGATGTTCGCCGCGTCGCTGCTGAAACCCTGTCAAATCCGGGCATAGCCTCCGCCGTCGGTCCCAAGGCTGGACTTGCCGCCGCCGAGGCGTTTGTTTCCGCCTGATGCCATTCGCCAGGTCGACATGAACCAGTTCGCAACCAGCACGTCAGCCGCCTCCGCGCGCGCAGCGCTATGGTCGTGGAACGGCGCCACAGGCGTGCTGACGATCCGCGCCGAACCGGGCGGCCCGCTCGCATCGATTGATGGCGCCTGGTCGCTCGAAGCGCTGCTGGCCCAGTTCGACGGTCTCGCCCGCATGCGCATCGCCACCCCGCTGCGCAATGGCCGTCCGGGCGATCCCATAGACATCCGCGTCACGCTGCTCGACGGCCGCCCCGCGCACTTCTTCGGCGCCTTTCACGATCGTGACCTGGCGCGCGGCCTGATCGTCCCCGCCGAAGCTGGCACGCGTCTCGTCCACGGCGAGAGCAATGTCGAGCCCGTCTTCCAGCCCATCCGCCGCCTCGACACGCTAGCCGTCGCCGGCTTCGAAGCGCTCGCGCGCTTTCGCGCGCCCGATGGGCAGCTCGTCGGCCCAGACACGCTGATCGGTCTCGGCGGCGACACAGACTGGACGGCCATCGCCCCTGTCATGCTCGCAAAATCCGCCGCCACGCTCGCCGATCTTCGCGCGCAAGGCCACGATGTCTTCATGCAGGTAAACCTCTCCGCCGCAGAGATCGCGCGTCCTCTTCTGGTCGAGGAAGTCGCCGCCATCATCCGCGACGCGAAGCTGCCCCACGGTGCCCTCCGCGTCGAACTCACCGAGCAGGCCGCACTCCGCGACTTCGAAGCGGCCCTCGGCGCGCTCGCCGCCTTCCGCGCCGCCGGCGCCGGCATCGTGCTTGATGATTTCGGGGCAGGGCACTCGTCCTTCGCCTGGCTCGCCGAAATCCCGGCCGACGGCGTGAAGCTCGATCCCAAGCTCTCCCGCATGGTCCGCCACCCGCGCGCCTGCCGCATCATCACAGCCCTGACCGCCCTGATCCGCGGCCTCGGCATGACCGTCACCGCCGAAGGCATCGAAGATCCCGCCGTGGCCGGCGAACTCCACGCCATCGGCTGCGACTTCATCCAGGGCTACGCCTACGACATGCCCCTCCGCCTGCCGGATATCGCGGTGGCGTTCGACCCGCTGCCGCGCTAAAAGCGCCAAATCACCCCCGTCGAGGACGCTATGGCAGACCGCAAACCCTACATGATTTCAGGCCGCACCGGCGACTGGGAAGTCGTCATGGGGCTCGAAGTCCATGCGCAGGTGGCGTCCAACTCCAAGCTGTTCTCCGGCGCCTCGACCCACTTCGGCAACGACCCAAACACCAATGTCTCGCTGGTCGATGCGGCCATGCCGGGCATGTTGCCGGTGATTAACAAATTCTGCGTCGAGCAGGCCGTGAAAACCGGCCTCGGTCTCAACGCCGAGATCAATCTCTGGTCGCGCTTCGACCGGAAGAACTATTTCTATCCCGACCTGCCGCAAGGCTATCAGATCTCGCAGTTCAAATCGCCGATCGTCGGCGAAGGCAAGATCGATGTGGATGCCGAGGAAGGCTATTCCTTCACTGTCGGCATCGAGCGTCTTCACCTCGAACAGGATGCCGGCAAGTCGATCCACGATCTCGATCCCAACGCCACCTATGTTGATCTCAACCGTTCGGGCGTCGCCCTGATGGAGATCGTCTCGCGCCCGGATATCCGCTCGCCTGCCGAAGCGGCCGCCTATGTGAAGAAGCTGCGCTCCATCCTGATCGCGCTCGGCACCTGCGATGGCGACATGGAGAAGGGCAACCTGCGCGCCGACGTGAACGTCTCCGTCTGCAAGCCGGGCGCCTACGAGCGCTACAAGGCGAGCGGCGATTTCAAGCATCTCGGCACGCGCTGCGAGATCAAGAACGTCAACTCGTTCCGCTTTATCCAGATGGCCGCCGAGTTTGAAGCGCGCCGCCAGATCGACATCCTCGAAGACGGCGGCAAGATCGATCAGGAAACGCGCCTCTACAACGCCGACAAGGACGAGACGCGCTCCATGCGCTCGAAGGAAGACGCGCACGACTACCGCTACTTCCCCGATCCCGACCTGCTGCCGCTCGAACTGACGGGCGATTACGTCGAAAGCATCCGTGCCAAACTGCCCGAACTGCCAGACCAGAAGCGCGCCCGCTTCGTGAAGGAATACGGCC
Source organism: Hyphomonadaceae bacterium (assembly GCA_030696545.1). Classification (GTDB taxonomy): domain Bacteria; phylum Pseudomonadota; class Alphaproteobacteria; order Caulobacterales; family Hyphomonadaceae; genus UBA7672. Next base: position 573 of record JAUYSA010000412.1, on the reverse strand, counting down.
TCAAGGAATATGACGCCGGGGTCGTCGCAGGCGACGCAGAAAAGTCGGCTTACTTCGAAGCTGTCGCCAAGGGCAGGGACGCACGCCTCGCCGCCAATTGGGTGACGCAGGACCTGTTCGGCTATCTCAACAAGGAAGGCCTCGAACTGTCGGCATCGCCGATCAGCGCCGACCAGCTCGGCGGCCTGATCGCGCTGATCGCGAATAACACGATCAGCGGAAAGATCGCGAAAGACGTCTTCCAGAAGATGATCGCCACCGGCGACACGGCGGCAGCCATCGTCGATCGCGAAGGCCTGAAACAGGTGACAGATACCGGCGCGATCGAAAAAGTCGTCGACGATGTCCTAGCCGCGAACCCCACGCAGGTCGAAGAGATCAAGGCCCAACGCGCTGCTGGCCACGAAAAGCCGAAGACGCTGGGCTGGATGGTCGGCCAGATCATGAAAGCCAGCGGCGGCAAGGCCAACCCCGCAGCCGTCAACGAGATCCTGACGAAGAAGCTGGGGCTGTAGTGTAGTCGGGTCCAGCGCGTTCACTCCCGCGACCGTCATTCCGGACACGCGCAAAGCG
>JAUYSA010000406.1 GCA_030696545.1 Hyphomonadaceae bacterium | reverse complement strand
CGCCAGCTGTCCCGCGGAAGCACGCGGCTCCGACAGCATCGACGGGAAATTGCAGAACGGCATGGCGAGCCCGCCCAGCTTCACATGCACATTCGGCGACTTCGCCAGCTCGCGGATATTCTCGCGCCACACGCCAAAGCGCTCCGGCAGCTTGCTCTTGTAACTGCCAGCGCTCAGCGGCGTGCCGACATGGTCGAGCACTATGGGCGTATCCGGAAACTGCCGCGCGAGGTCGATCAGCTCCGGCAATTGCGGCTCCAGCAGCCACGCATCAAACGACAGTCCGCGCTTGCCCAGCTCCGCAAAGCCCTCGCGGAATTTCGGCTCCATCATCACGCCTGGCGCATGGCGGTTCAGCGGCCCGAGCACATCGGGGTCCGCATCATAGGACGTTGAACGCCTTATGCCCTTGAAGCGCGCGCCACCCGCCGCCGCATGCGCATCCAGCACGCGGCCCACATCGGCGCCCAGCAGCAACTCCGCCGTCGAGACAATCCCCGCGCACGCGAGCGTCTTGCCGTACAGCCCGCTCGCCGCCATCGCCGCGACGCCGTTGACGAACTCCGTCTCGCCCACTGGCTTCATCTCGTTCGGCCCGTCCGCGCGATACATCGACCGGCATTCGAGATAGACAGTCGCCACGATGTTATGCCCCGAGCCTGTGTCCTCCAGCAGCTGGTCGAGCAGGTAGTGGCCCTTGCGATAGCTGATGTGGTCGAACCCATGCACGGGTGGCGGGATCAGGTGCATCACCGGCCGGCGATCCCACAGGTGATGGTGCGGATCAATGATCGGCCGGTCCGGCTCGATGATGGCTTCAGGCATGGCTGATATCACTCGCTATTGCGCGGCCGGTTTCAGTTTCGAGTTCGGGCGCGCCACCGCATACATTTCCCACGCGATCTTCTTCTCCAGTCCCATCGCATCCGTGCCGATGCGATCAAGATTGAAGTGCGTCCCGCCCGCAACCCATGTGAACTGCGCTTTCGCGCCGAGCGTCGTCAGCTCCTGCTCCAGCAGTTTCGCCGCCTCGTTCAGGTGGAAGGTATCCATGTCGCCCATGATCAGATGAATCTTGCCATCCAGCGCCGGCTTCAGCGTCTTCCAGTCGCGTTTGATGATGTGCGTGATGTCGAAATGCTCACGCCAGTAGGCGGCGACTTGCGCATCGACATTGCCGGTGACGCGATCGAACAGCGGCATCGGCCGTCCATCCTTGCCGCGCGGCGAGAACACCCAGTCGAAGCTGTCGAACTGCCCGCCATAATCGCCGAACACCCGCTCGCGCTGGGCGTATTCCTTCAGGCTGGTCGTCTGCTTGCCGTCCGGCTCGCGCACCAGATACTGCGCCGAGCCGTCGCGCCGCACATAGGCGTTCGCCGCATGGCCGTAGATATCGACGCCCGTGAACGAGCGGAAATCCACCGGGTCCGGCGCGCGCGCCCACGTGCCGCCGAACACGTTCGGATAGCGAACCTGCTGCCACAGCGCGAACCAGCCGCCGGATGAATGCCCCGTGGTGAACCGCCCCGAAGGCTTCGCGTCCATCCGGTATTGTTTCTCCAGCGCCGGGATAAGCTCCTCGGTCAGCGCCTTGCCCCACGGCCCGTTGTTTACCGAGTCCGCAAACTCATGTGTGCCCCAGGGCGATGAATGATCGAGGTGAACCCGGATCATCGGCGGCGTCTGGCCAGTCTTCATCATCGCGAAGTGCGCACGCTCCGGCCCGATGATCGACGAGAACTTCGCGCCGAAGCCGTCCGCGCGATAAACCGTGGGATACTTCTCCTTCGTTGTTTCATAGCCCGGCGGCAGCAACACGATGCCGCACACACGCATCTCGCGGCCCCAGAATGCGCTCAGCGACGGGCTTACGAAATCGATCAGGCGCATGTGCGCCTCCGCGTCGCCCGGCGTCGGCGGCTTGGGGATGCGCTGGCCGTTGCATTCGAACAGGGCAGGCGCAGGCGCCGCCGGGTTTGGCGACAGCACGCTGCGCTCCGGCATCAGCGTCACATCAACCGCCGCCGCACTCGGTAGCGTGATCTTCACCGGCATCGACGTGAAATCTGCATCCGGGTCGGTTCCCGAGCTGTAGGCCATGTCGTGGTCGGTATCGAGCCGCACCTGCACCCAGTATTCGCCCGGCTCTATCCGTGAAAAGGGACGCGGATCGGCCAGCGCATCTGCATCGAACCGCACGGCCTGCCCCGGCGAGATGAAAGCCACTTCCTGCGCCGCGATGAAGCTGGCCTCTGTCGGCAGCAACGCTCGGGGGCTCGCCTCGATCGCCGCGACCGGAGCCGTCCCCACACGGCTTGCCACCACGATCAGCCGGCCAGCCTTCGGGTCATTCCCCGGCGCCAGCATCACATTGAATGTCTGCGGCCCGCTCGCCTCCGCACGCGGCGGCATGGCCGGCGCCTGCGCTTCCGCCACCGGCGGCTCCACCACAACGGGCTGCGGCGTCATGCAGCTGGCCGCCAGCAGTCCTGCAAGACCGATAAATCCAGAACGCATGGCTGCTCCCCGCAATCGCGCGGGCGCACAATCCGCCAAATCGCAACGAAGGGAAAGGCTTGCGCGAAAGCGGGCTACTTCAGCCCGTTGCGCTCACGATACCAGGCGACAAACGACTTAGCCCGCGCGCCCGCTTCCGACTCGACATCCGCCCAGCCAAACGCATAGCGCGCCGCGAATCCGCTCAGTCCCCATTCGGCATACTGCTGCACATGATGAAGCTCATGCGCCCACAGCGCCAGGCTGCCGACATACGACTCATCCTTGAACACCACCGTGTCGATCAGCGTCACCGCCGCTGCATTACCGTTGCGGATCGCGAACCCCGCCACGCCCGACGGGCTGACGTCGCCGATCACATAGCGCACGCTCTCCAGCATCTCCGCCGGATAGAACGGGATCAGCCCCTTTTTAACTTCCTCGGGAATCGGCTTGCCGGACGGGTGGAGCGTATCGCGCGAACGCTGCAACGCTGCGGCCAGCGTTTCCGAAACGAGGTTCGCGCTGTACTGCGCCTGCATGTTCATGAAGCCATGTGTGAAGTCGACCAGCATCCCATAGCCGCCGGTCGCCTCGGGCGGCCGCGCGCTGATCCCGGTCGCGCCAGCCGCGTTGGAGCCCGTCTGCGAACTGGCCGGCTGGCCAAGCGCGAGGGCTGCTGCAAGGGCAAGAAGGACAGGGCGGCTCATGTTTCCCCGACTTGGCGCTGGTCGAACCCGCAACACCTGACGGTTCGCCCATGAATGGGCCGTGAATGTGGCAGGCCGGAAGGGCCTCTTACCCCCCCTGGAAAAAGTCATAGATCCGTTTCGCCAGCGCTTCGTTCACGCCCTCCACGGTCTGCAGGTCCGCCACAGTCGCGCGGCTGACGCCTTTGGCCGAGCCAAACCTGTTCAGCAGCGCCTTCTTCCGCCGCACGCCCACGCCCGTGATCTCGTCCAGCGGATTCTGCCCCACCAGCGCCGCCGACCGCTTCGCCCTGTGCGCACCAATCGCCCATCTGTGCGCCTCATCTCGCAGGCGTTGCAGGTAATACAGGGCAGGGTCATTCGGCGGCAGCTGGAACGGCGCACGCCCCGGCCGGAAGAACTGCTCCCGTCCCGCATTTCGGTCCGGCCCCTTTGCGATCGCGACAAGGTTCAGCACGCCCGGCGCAAACCCCACCGCCTCAATCGCCTCCCGCACCGCCGAGAGCTGACCCAAGCCACCATCGATCAACACCAGATCAGGCCAAGCGTCCGGCTTGCGTCCTCCCTCGGCGCGAAGCGCTGGGGGAGGTGGCGCGCGCAGCGCGTCGGAGGGGGCTGCGTCAACGGCGGGACTCGTTGCCAGAGCCCCCTCCGTCTGACCCTGCGGGTCATCCACCTCCCCCGGCTCCGCCGGTGGAGGACTCGCAGCAGGAGCATTCAGCTCCTCCCACTCCTTCTTCAGCCGCGCGAACCTGCGACGCATCACCTCGCGCATCATCCCGTAATCGTCGCCGGGCTCGATCTCTTCGTCCTTGATGTTGAACTTGCGGTACGCGTTCTTCTCGAACCCTTCCGGCCCCGCCACCACCATGCCGCCCACCATGTTCGTGCCCATGATGTGGCTGTTGTCGTACACCTCGATCCGCTTCGGCGGCTCGGGCAGGTCGAACACTTTCTGCACCGCCGAGAATATCTTCGTCTGGCTCTGCGTCTCGGCCAGCTTCCGGCCCAGAGCCTCGCGCGCATTTAGCTGCGCCTGCGCCACGATCCCGCGCTTCTCGCCACGCTGAGGCGTGCGGATATCCACCTTGTGCTCGGCGCGCATCTCCAGCGCCTCCGTCATCAGATCCGCTTCCTCGATATCGTTCGACAGCAGGATCATCTTCGGCACGGGCCGGTCGTCATAGAACTGCGCCAGAAACGCCGTCAGAACCTGCTCCGGCGTGTCGTCGCGATCATGCTTGGGATACCAGACGGTTGCGCCCCAGTTCTGGCCTGCGCGGAAGAAGAACGCCTGCACAGCCGATTGTCCCGCCTCGCTATGGATCGCGAACACATCGGCTTCCACCAGATTGTCCGGGTTCACGCTCTGCGACTGGCGCACTGAAGCCAGCGCCCGGATGCGATCACGCAACGCCGCCGCGCGCTCATAGTCCATGTTCTGCGCCGCGCGATCCATCTGCGCCGCCAACTGTTCCTGCAGCGTCTCGGCGTCGCCATTCAGGAACCGCTCAGCCTCGCGCACGAGGTCGCGATATTCATCCAGCGGGATCAGGCCCACACACGGCGCCGAACACCGCCCCATCTGGTGCAACATGCAGGGCCGCGAACGCGTCGCGTAGATATTGTCCGTGCAGGTGCGCAGCAGGAACGCCTTCTGCAGCGTGTCCAGCGTGTGATCGACAGCGCCCGCCGAAGCAAAGGGTCCGAAATACTGCCCCTTGATCCGCTTCGCCCCGCGATGCTTCAGCGCCTGCGGCGCTTCATGGTCCTCCCGGATCAGAATGTGCGGGAAGCTCTTGTCATCGCGCAGGATGATGTTGAAGCGCGGCTTCAGTTTCTTGATCAGGTTCGCTTCAAGCAGCAGCGCTTCAGTTTCGCTTGCGGTAACGACAAATTCCATCGCCCGCGTCAGCGAGATCATCCGCGCGATCCGCTGCGTCTGCCCGCCGATCTTCGCATAGCTGGAAACCCGCGCCTTGAGGTTCCGCGCCTTGCCGACATAGAGCAGTTCGCCCGCCTCGCCGAACATGCGATAGACGCCCGGCCGGCTCGGAAGGCGTGTCACATGATCCCGGATTACATCCGGCCCGCTGACCCGCTTCTGCTTCCCGCCCTCAGTCGAATCGAGACTGACCCCGGAGGATATCTCCTCGGTCTCCATCTCGATGTCCTGCTCGATCTCCTGTTCGGACAAATCTTCCTCGACCTCTTCGATGAGGCCTTCGGGCAGATCTTCCGGCAGGTCCGGCGGTTCTGTGGGATCAGTCGATTCCATGCCGCATAGGTAGGCCACCCGGGCTCCGGGTTCAAACCTCCGTGCAAGCCGATTGCCGCAGGCTATCCCCCATGCTCTGTCAGCATCGAAATCCGGGAGGGATCGATGAAGCCAATCATTCTGGCCTGCGCGCTGGCGTTTGCCGCCTGCAGCGATCCCGCCCCCACGCCCGCCGCAGCGCCCCCCGCGCCGGCGCCTCCCGAATACGCCAGCACGTGGTATTCCGCCGGCAGCGACGCCAAGGGCGCAGTCTTCAATATCCACGCGACCCGATACGGCTTTGGCGGTTTCCTGCGCCGCAATGGCGAGGACGGCGCCTACCCGATCCGCGTCATCCACTTTTCAGAAGGCGAACTCGGCTTCGTCATCCCCCACATCAACGCCGCCTTCCTGGCGCGCAAGGACGCGGACGGCGTCTGGGTTGGCGAATGGACAGAGGGCGGCAAGCGCGAAGCCATGCCGCTTGCGGCCATTGAAATGCCAGCCGCTGCAACAGACAACTTCGTGAAGTTCACCGACGGCCGCTGGATGCAGTATGTCTGCGCCGGCGCGGGCTCGCCCGCTATCCTGCCCGACTACGGCGCGGGTTCGTCTCTCGATTCATGGCAGCAAGTCTTCGAACCGCTCAGCAAGGTCTCGCGGACCTGCATGTTCGAACGCGCCGGCTTCGGCCTCAGCGATCCCGCCCCGCTGCCCCGCGACGTGAACGCCGTCGTGTCAGACATCGAAGCCTTCCTGACCGCCGCAAAGATAGAAACGCCCATCGTCCTCGTCGGTCACTCCCTGGCCAGCTACCACGTTCGCCAGTTCGCCAACCTGCATCGCGACCAGACCGCAGGCCTCGTCCTGGTCGATCCCTCAGGCGATGGGCAAGATGCACGCTTCATCGCAGCGATCCCGAATATCTACGAGCTGATCCCCGACCAGACCGTAACGGAGGAGCAGGTGAAGGCGTGCTCGATCGGCATGCGCCAAATCGTACACTCCATCGCCACATCGCAAACGCCTGACGATATGGACCCCATTTTCGGCAAGTGCGGCGGCAAAGACCCCGACCGCGCTGAGGCCGTGCTCTCCGAAATCGCCTCGATGGAAGTCGTCAGCACCGGCCAGATCAAGGCCGCGGCCAAACCCTATGGCGAACTGCCGCTCATCGTCCTGACCCGCGGCGACTATCAGAAAGGTATGCCGCCCGGTTTCACGCCCGAAGCCACCGCCAAGCTGAAAGACGTATGGACCTCCATGCACGCAGAAATGGCCGCCCAGTCCGCCATCGGCCAGACCCGCACAATCGAAGGCGCCGGCCACGGCATCCAGCGCGACAAGCCGCAGGCGGTGATCGACGCGGTGACGGAAGTGGTCACGAAGGCCCGCGCGGGAATGACGCAACAATAGGCCAGAAAAAAGCCGGACCAGTTGAACTGGTCCGGCCCTTTCAATGATCGCAAGCGGGCAGGCTATTCGTCTGAAAGATCGCCGAAGGTTGGCTTCCTGATCTGCTGCGGAATGCCGTCGGCTTCAAACCGGCGCGCCCCGGCCAGAATACCGTGCAGGCCGTAATTGCCTTCATGGCAGGCATATTCGAATGGCGGCTTGTCGTTCACGTTGAGCGACATCTCGCCCTTCCAGGGCTGGGTGAACATGGTCGGATCCTCGACGGTGAATTCGTAGAAGATCTGCTTGTCGTCCCAGCGCGTGAAGCGCTCCGTCACCTTGCCCTTTTCGCTGCCATAGGTGTTCTGCTTCGGGTTGAGGTTGACCGTCTCGATCACCAGCGTGTTGCCTTCATACCAGCCAACGCTGTCGCCAGACCATTTCTGCAGCACGTTGGGCTCGTGCTTCGCCTCGGCCTTGCTGTTCACGATCGGAATCACGCGGGCGTCGTGGATCATCTCCGCTAGGATCATCACGTGCGTCGGCGATTGTACGATCTGGTAATTGTTGTTGTACAGGCCGTTCGCCAGCACAGGCCCCGCTCCGTTGGTGAAGCCGCGCAGGCAGCGTTCGGCCAGCGGCCGCGTTTCATACGAGGTATAGTCGTTGCCGAAATTGCGGCTCCCTGCGTAGTCGCGCCTGAAGGGCACCATGCCGTTTGGCGGATCGACGACCCAAGACGTCCGGATTTCGCCCTTCACACGGCCGAACATTTCGCCGACTTCAAACCAGTACTGGTTATAGCCACGGCTGGGGTTGGCGTCCGATAGAAGCTTCTTCGATCCTTCCTCGGAGACGTCCGACACGCCAGCTTCATCAGCGGCCACTTTTTCGTAAACGTTGTGCTTGAGGAGTTCCTGCTCCTCCGCCGCTGTCACCGTCAGCTTCGTGGCCTTCGGCGGACGGCTCATCTGGGTATAGGACTGGTTGGTCCAGAAGCCGCCGAGCTCGGGCACGCCCCACGTCGTCTTGGGCGTTGCATATCCGGGCGCCTGAGCAAGCGCCGCCGGCGCACAACCCAAGGCAAGTACAAAAGCGAGTGTTACATGCTTCATGACGGTCTCCTCCTCCACATTTCTCGCGATCACATTCGCGCCGCAGCGACGATGGATGCTTTCTGCAAGCGAGCGCTTCGAAACCGGCCAGCGCAAGGGAGGGGATAGGCGCCAAGCGATCAGTTTTTCGTGGGAATCACATGAGCGCCCATATTTGGGGCAAATCTGAGTCGCGATAGTCAGAACCGGCCCGACACCCGGATTCCATACGACCGGGTACCATAGCCGCCCTTGGCGTCCCGTGTTTCGATGCTCGAAAGATTGTTGTTCGATAATCGATCCGGAGAGAAGAAGCGGCGCTCCCTCACCTCCGTGGGCAGCAGCACATCCGACACTGTGAACCGCACCACGAAGCCGGTGAATGCAGTCGTCTCGACATAGAGATCTAGATTGGCGTCGTCCCATCCCGTCGTGCGAAGCTCTTTCAGGCGAAAAAGTTCCACATCATCAGCGCGTTCATAGAGAGCGCCCCACAGCAGCTTCAGATCGGGCAGGGGCTGACGGATATCGATGGAATAGCTCCAGTCAGGCTCTTCGGAGAAGCGGCGCGACCGGCCTGTAACCGGATCATCAACGCTGGAAGTCTGCGCCATGCCCTTCAGGCGCATCTCGCCACCCTTGAGCCCGAGAATATCTAGCGGCGCTGTCGCATCGATGCGCGCGCCGGTTCGCCGGCCATCGCCGAGATTTCCGGGACCATCCGAAATCCCCGCAATCGGGATCTGGTCCTGCACAGCCTCGACTTCGTCGTTGAACAGCGAAACCACAACGACGCCCTTGGGGCCAAACCTATGTTCCCATTCGGCAGTCGCGCGCCACGTGCGCTCCGGCTCCAGATCGGGATTGCCCAGATCCAGAGTTCCGTCGAACAGCGATACGGCGCTGGCGAACTCGGTGAAATCAAGCTGCGCAACGTCTTGCTCGATCATTACACGTAGCTGATTGCCCGGATCGATAGACCATGTGGCGCCCAGCCGGGGCTTGAAATAGGTGAAGTCGCGCTCCTGCGTGGCGTCACCGGATTGCGTGATGCGCGAGGTTTCGACCGTAACGCCCGCTTCCAGTTTCAGATCAGGCGTCAGTTGCCAGAAGTCCGTGATGAAGGCCTCGGCGCGCTGTTCCTCCACGCGCGTGTTCGCGACGGGGGGCGTCGCATCAATGGTCGTCAGCGGCGTCTGCACAGCGATATTCAGCTCGCTGTCCAGGAAGTTGAACGCGGCTTCACCGCCCCAGTCGATAGCGTGGCCACTACCAGGCTTCCAGCTGAACACTCCGCGCGCGACATATTCTCCATTATCGGCCGCCCGGTTGATGAACGTGTTGCGGAAGGCCCCACTGGTAAACAGTGTTGTATAGCGTTCAGCCGAGCCGGTGTGCTTGTCGCTCGCCAGTGCTATCAGCTTGAACGATGTCTGGTCTGACAGTCTGTGCTCCCAGTCGCCCCCTGCCTCGATGCTCCAGGAGTTGTCTCCATCCACTTTGCTGTCGTCGATCTGGGTCAGCAGTCCGCTGGCGCTGTAGGTTTCGGAGAAGGTATGCCGGCCGTCACGTGACGGCGTCGCACTCAGGTTCAGGTTGAATGAATCCGTTTCGCTCAGCTTCCAGCTTGCACGTCCATTCAGCCGGTATTCCCAGTAGTTGCCTTGCAGAAACTCGGGCCCCTGCGAGACCAGCGCGCCCGCTGCCGTTCTAACGGTCTTGTCGTATTCGATCCGCCCCCGGCGCGAAGGTTGCGCCTGGAGCGCAAGGTTCAGGTTGACGTCCCCCACCTTGAATCCGCTGGTGAAGATCAGGAGCGGATTGATATTGCCCGACGGATCCATCTGGCTCGCCTGGGCGACAAAGGTGTTCGTCGCTCCGGCCTCACGTGGCCGCAGGCGCACATCGGCCACCATCGTCTGTCCGCTCAGATCGCCATCCCCGCCGCCTGCGCGGACATCGATCCGCATAACATCGCGCGCGGAGATCCGCGAAAGCTGTTCTGCTAGGGGGACTTTCGAACTCGGCCGCTCGCCATTGATCAGGACATTGCCAGCGGCCCCCGCAAACCCCCTGCGGTCATCGCCGCTGTCCAGCGTAAAGCCGGGTATGCGGCGGATCATGTCTTCCGCCGTCACCGGATTGAACGGCGCGAAGAAGTCAGCGGCAAATGAATTGCCCGACGCCCCCTCCTTGGCCTGCGCCATGGCGGGCGGTGACAGCATCATGAATGCAGCGGAAAGCAGGAGGCAGGCGGGTGGTGGCGCCTGCCTCCCTTTTCGGAACGATCGTCCGTTCATCGGGCGTTTCTTTCCCAGAACCGGCTTCTGTGGCCGGCTGATTTATACCAAAGTCTAATTGTTGGAGTGGCGCAAGCCGAACTTCACGACAACCCACATTTGCGTGGGCGGTTACTTGGTGGACGCCGCGCCCTTGAGAAAGACATCCATCAATGACGACAGAAGCTGGGGCAACGCCCCTTTGCGCGGGTCGTGCAACCACTGGATCACGGCGCCAGAAAGCAGGCTGTCATACGCCGTCGCCAGAACATCCGCGCTCTGCGCGCGTGAGAGT
>JAUYSA010000326.1 GCA_030696545.1 Hyphomonadaceae bacterium | reverse complement strand
GATGGTGTCGCCCTCGAAGGATGGCGAGTTCACCAAGCGCGCAGGCACATGGCTTGGCCTCTTCATCATTCGCGGTTCTTCCTCCGGCCGGAAGGACAAGAGCAAACGCGGCGTCTCGGCGGCGCGTGAGTCGATGGAAGTCATGAAGAAGGGTGGCTGCATCGTCATGACGATCGACGGCCCAAAGGGACCACGCGAGACAGTCGGCATGGGCACCATCAAGCTGGCGCAGCAGATGGGCGCGCCGATCCTGATCTATGGTCTCTCCGCCAACGCCAAGCGCATGAACACGTGGGATCGTCTGCTCTGGCCGAACCCGTTCGCGCGCGGCGCAGTCGTGATCCCCGAACCAATCCAGACTTCCAAGAATATGGACTCGGAAGAACTACGCTTGCGCGTTGAGGTCGCCCTGAGGGCTGCTACCAAGCGCGCCGATGAACTCTGCGGCCTCGCGCCAGACACTGTGCCCATTCCTGAGCCCAAGGCAAAAGCACCTGTCGAATCCGGAATAGAACCTTCGGCCGACGAACCTCAAGCAGTGTTGGAGCAGCGCGGGACGTGACCGCATCGCTTGCGCTCTATCGCTTCGGAACACGCCTTCTCGAACCTCTTGCTCCTTGGCTGGTCGAGCAGCGGATCAAGAAGGGCAAGGAGAATCCCGATCGCATTGGCGAGCGCTTCGGCGTCACGCAGATAGCGCGACCAAACGCAACGCTGCTCTGGATGCATGGCGCTAGCGTAGGCGAGTCGCGCCTGCTGCTGGACGTCTTCGCCGCCCTGCGAAAGCGCCGCCCCAATCTCCGCGCGCTCGTCACTACGCAGACGACGACCTCAGCCGACATGATCACAGCCTGGGCGCCGCCGGGCGTCATTCACCAGATGGCGCCGGTCGATGGCCCCAAGGCTGTGGAAGCCTTCCTCCAGCACTGGCAACCCGACGGAGCCGTCTTCGCCGAGGGCGAGATCTGGCCGAACATGCTCGGCGCCTTGAAGGCGCATGGCGTTCCTGCCGCGCTGGTGAATGGGCGCATGACCAGCAAGACGCTGAAAAGCTGGAACAGCCGAAAGACGTCTGCTCAAGCCGTGTTCTCGACATTCGGATTCATTGGAGCTGCCGATCAGCTCACCGCCGACGGCCTCCACGCCGCAACGGACCGGCGGATAAGTGTCGTCGGAAATCTGAAGACCGCCACAGCAATCACTGCGCCCTCTTCTGCCGCCGTTTCTGACTTCCGCACGGCCATGAATGCGCGCCCGATCGTTCTCGCCGCATCCACGCACCCGGGCGAAGACGAATTCGCGCTCGACGCTTTCACTGAAGTCCGCGTGCGCAAGCTAGGCGTCCTGATGATCCTCGTTCCACGCCATCCCGATCGTGGCGACCCAATCGCGACCCTGATGCGCGAGCGCGGAATGACCACCCAGCAATGGTCGAAAGACAAATCCCCGCCCGGAGCCGACATCGACGTGCTGGTTGCAGACACCATCGGCGAGCTTCTGTTCTGGTATGCCGTATCCGACGCTGTCTATCTCGGCGGCGCCACGGAAGAGGGCATTGGCGGCCATAACCCGATCGAGCCTGTCCAGCTCGGCAAGCGCGTTTTCACCGGCCCGCACGGTTTCAATTTCCGCGAGACGTTCGACGCGCTGCAGGACACCGGCGCGATTGTCGTCGGCAACAGCTATCAAGAGCTTGCCGACTACTGGCTCAACGCGCTCGACATCGCGCAACCAGCCCCGACGCTCGGCGCATTCTTTACCGCCTCGCGCGCCCCCTTCGAACAGACGCTAGATGCCATCGACGCCATGCTGCCGGTGGCCCGGAATGCGTGAGCCACATTTCTGGACAGTCACCGACAAGCGCAGCCGCGCCTCCGCGCCCATGATCAAGCTCCTCATGACGCCCCTGTCCATGCTCTACCGCTGGGCGGGACGCCGCCGCATCGCCCGCACCGCTCCCTACGACGCAGGGCTCCCTGTCATTTGCATCGGCAATCTGACACTCGGCGGCGCAGGGAAGACGCCGGTGACGGCCGCTGTCCGCGCTCACTTCGCAGCGCACGGCGCACGCGTGGCCAGTCTCTCGCGCGGCTATCGCGGCTCGATACTCGTGCCCACTCATGTCGACACGCTGACCCACACCGCTGCTGAAGTCGGCGACGAGCCGCTCATGCTCGCAGCGATGGGCGAGGCGTGGATATCGAAAGACCGCCCGGCCGGCGCACTCGCGATGAAGGAAGCGGGCGTCCAGATCGTAATCATGGATGACGGCCACCAGAACCCGACCCTCAGGAAATCTCTCTCGATTGTGGTGATCGACGGAACCAATCCCTTTGGAAACGGCCACATATTTCCAAAGGGCCCGCTTCGCGAACCTATCGCCGATGGCCTGTCTCGCGCCGACGCAGTTGTCGTCATGGGCGGCACAGAAATCCCATCCGCGCTGGCCGGTTTCAAAGGCGTCGTCCTGCGAGCGCATCTCGCGCCACTGGCGCCGCTGCCGCCGGGACGCTACATCGCATTCGCCGGCATCGGCCGGCCGGAGCGGTTTTTCGACAGCCTCCAGAACCAACCGGGCGTCGAACTCGCCGAAAGCGTCCCCTACCCAGATCATCACGCCTTCCAGCCTTCGGACCTTTCCTATCTCATGAAGCTATCGAAAGAACGCGACGCCCGCCTCGTCACCACCGACAAGGACCACGTCCGCCTGTCGCCGGAGGTGAAGGGCCACGTCATGCGCGCGTCGGTCGAAGCAAAATTCGAAGACCCAGCCGCCTTCGCCGCCCTGCTCGACGGCGTGCTGCGATGAGCGAAGCCGACAAGCCGGAAGCGGGCCGTTTCATCCGCCCACAGGATCTCGACAACGCCAACCGCACCACCCTCGGCGCCCGCATCGGCTGGTGCCTCGAGGCGTTCGCGTGGGACTGGATTTTCTGGAACCCGATGAAGGCTCTGTCGATTGAGGCCGCCTCGAACACCGTCGCCGCAATCCTCAAGACACTCGGCCCGCTGACCTCGCAGAACCGCACCATGCTGCGCAACCTCCGCATGGTGTTCCCCGACTGGAGCGAGAAACAGATCAAGGAAGTCGCGCAAGGCACGTGGGAAACGTTCGGCCGCACCACTGGCGAAATGCCCCACCTCGCCAAGATGAAGCCTTACGTGCCCAATAGCCGCGTGGAAGTTATCGGGGCCGAACATCTCGACGCCATCCGCGAAAGCGGCAAGCCAGCCGTGCTGATCTCGGGCCACTTCGCTAACTGGGAAATGGTCGGCTCCGCCATCTGCAACCGCCCGCTTGATGCGCAGATCACCTACCGCTCCGCCAATAACCCCCACATCGACCGCCGCATCGCAGAAGCGCGCCACGCCTATGGCATCAACGTGCTGACCCCGAAGGGCGCCGGCACCCGCGAACTCATGCGCGCCCTCAGCCGTGGACAGCCGGTCGGCCTCATGAACGACCAGAAATTCAACCAGGGGATCGCCGTCCCCTTCTTCGGCTACGACGCGATGACTGCGCCCGGCCCCACGCGCCTCGCCATGAAATTCAAGGCGCCGCTTGTTCCCATCTCGTGCAAACGCGTCGGCGTCGCTCGTTACCGCGTCACCATACACGAGCCCTTCTTCCCGGACACGGACCCGGACGAAGACAAGGCAATCTACACTACCGTGCTGCGCATCAACCAATGGCTCGAAGCCTGCATCCGGGACGCGCCAGACCAGTGGTTCTGGATGCACAATCGCTGGCCGAAGGACGCGTGGGCGAAAGCCGGCGTGATTTAGCGCTGCGCGCTAATCCATGATCCCGACGCTGTCGTCGATCGTGCGCCGCACTGCGCCGACATAGTCGACCAGCGTGTGCCCCTCGATCATTGCCTCGTAGAGCATCTTCAGCGCATCGCGCACGACATACGGCCGCTCCATCGGAATGAAGTGCGTCGTGCCCGGCACCTTGGTGATCGCCGCATCGGGACGGATCGTGTGAATGCGCTGATCCGCGTCCGGCGGAGAGGTGGAGTCCTTGTCGGCCTGCAGGACGATGATCGGAATCCGTTTCTTGCGCAGCCGCCGCAGCGCAGCCCACGGCCGGTAACGATGCGCGTTGAACACCGCGGCTTCCCACTCCGGCGTACACGACAGCGCATACTGCCCGCTGTCCTGACGCAGCACGCCATCAACCACGTAGTCATCGAGGAATGGCGTACGCCACGTCTTGAAAGCGCCTCGGCCGCGCAGCGACTCTGCCGCCTCGCCAGGCGATGCAAAATCCCGCCGCCGCTTGGCCGCAGCCTTCGACATCGCATTCCCCTGAATGAACATGTTCAGGATCGGAATGTTGTAAGCCCGCGACGCACTCCGCCGCAGCAGCACAGGATCGGTCAGCACCAGCCCGCGCACCAGATCCGGCCGCTTGCCCGCCACCAGCAGCGCCACCGTCGCGCCCATCGAATGACCGCCGAGCACAGCGCCATCCGGCGCCGTCTTCTCGAGTATCTGGATCACATCGTCCCGGAACTTGTTCCACGACTTCAGCTTGCGCGGATTGGCCGGCAGCTTGGATCGCCCATGCCCACGCATGTCCACCGCCGCCGCATGCATCTGGGTGCCCAGCGGCTCGAGGATCGACTCGTAGGTGATCGCATTGAAGCCGGTGGCATGCAGCCACAGCACATCGATCGGGCGCACGGGGTCGCCGAAGGCAATACCGGACGTCTCACCGTCCTTGAGGTCGATCCGAAATCTGC
>JAUYSA010000325.1 GCA_030696545.1 Hyphomonadaceae bacterium | reverse complement strand
GCGAACATGAAGATTGCTGTCGCGAACAAATGCCTCGGACTTCCCATCCGGCGACTTCACAGGCTTCAGCTCAGGCTTGTCTGGCCGCCCAGTACCGATCGGATTGCGATTGCCCATGCCCAGCACAGGCGGCGGCCGTTTCACGTCCTCCAGCTTCTCGCACGTCCAGCCATTGAACAGGCACCTCCATTTCGCATCACTCGCCTCGAACTCCATCGACACGCGGTCGGCAGACAGCTTGTAGTTCGGAAAGGGAAGGTGCCGCCCCCTCCAGGGCTGTCCGGTCGCATCAGACAGCGCCTTCGCCACCGCCGTCTGGTCGAACGCCTCGGACTTCGTCAGGGCCGCGAGATCGACCTGCACAAACTCGACCCCGCCGCCCTTCACCGTGCGCCGGTAAACAAGGGTCTGCGAGTCCTCGGAAAATGTCGGCTCGTCGACGATGCCTTCGACCAGGCCATAGACGCGGGTGCGCAGGCTTTCCGCCCGGGCGTAGTCAGCCTCGGTTCCCTGCGCCATTGCCGGCAAGGATGCCGAAACAAATGCCAGCACCAGCGCGAAAAGACGCAGCGCGACGCTCATGCGTTTCCCCCTGTCTTGTGCAGGCTTCATGGGGGGAATCCAGAACTTGCTACCGGCGGTGTCAACTGCGGCGCCGCAATTGCGCCTCAAACAATCCCGTCATCGCCCCTTTCCGGACGTGGCGTCGGCGCCTCAGGGGTGGAGAACACAATCATTCTCTCCCCCGAGAATCACTCTTTGGTCCCGTCGGCTCTGTCGACGGGACCTTTTTATTTCAGGATTTGGGTCGCGGGACTCAGTGGCCCTTCTGATGGCCGGTCAGCCAGTCCATCAGCGCCAGCAGCACGCCAGAGACCACGAAGGTCACATGGACGATCACCTGCCACATCAGCTTTTCACGGGCCATCGCATCGAACTCGGCGCCATCGCCTAGCGCCAGAAAGCTCTTCAGCAGCGCAATGCCCGAGATCGCGACAATCGACGCAACCAGCTTCAGCTTGAGTGCCGAGAAATCGACCGTCCCCATCCATTCGGGACGATCCTCATGCTCGCCCGTGTCGATCTTCGAGACGAAATTCTCATAGCCAGAGAACATGACGATCACGACGAGGTTCGCAGCCAGCGACAGGTCGATCAGCGACAGCGCCAGCATGATCGCATCGTCCGCCGTCATGGCGTAGGCGTGCGTGACGGGATCGAACGTCCACAGCATCGGGATCTGGTGGAACAGCTCCTGGAAGAACACCACCAACAGCGCGATCACAGCCGCGATAAGGCCGACATAGAACGGCGCCATCAGCCAGCGCGCGCGGAACAGGCCGTTTTCGAGGGCTCGCTCCAGAAATGGCTTTTTCATCTTGGCCTCTGTGGATCAGATCGTTTTCCGCCGATACCGCAATCTTCCTAAACAAAGCTTGCGGAATCTCGCGCCGGGCGAGCCGGGTCTAGCCGTTAGGCCCCCGCAACGCATCCGGCGTCAACCGCTGGCTCATCGCATCAATCAGCAGGAAGATCGCCGCAAAATCCTGCAGCATTTCCCGCACTCGTCCCAGATCATCCATCTTCCGGTGCATCGACCCCGCTTCAAGCAGGTTCTTGCCCTCGCAGCACAGGAACATCTCGCCGCCCGCGAACGCACACCGCACCTGCTTGCCCTTGAACGTGCGCTCCAGCCCCAGCAGGCGCTCCATGAAATCGGGCGTCAGGATGAAGCGCGCCTCGATCTGGTCGGTCGAGAAAACCTCGAACGCCTTCTCGAACACCACGTCTTCCAGCTTCACCTTGTCGCCCTTGCCCATCTGGCCCAGCTTCGCGAACCAGTTGAGCATGCCCATGTCGCGATAGACTTTGGTGACGCCGTTGAACTGCTTGTGGAACTTCACGATCAGGCACTGACCGCGAAACACCGTCACCCATGTCGTGCGCGTGCGGCCCTTGGAATCCGTCGTCGTGCGCTTCTCTTCCAGATGCGCCTCAAAGAACTCGAACGGCGTCTGGTTCCGAGCGCCCGTGAGCTGATCCTCATACTTCGCGCGGTCCCAGCCCGGCACCAGCCCAAGCGACCTGAACGTATTGATGTCCTGCGGCACGGGCGGGGCGATCTGATAGCTGATCCCGAATTCCTGCGAGACCGGCTGGATGAGCATCAGCTTGGTCTCCTTGGCGAGCTTGCCCAGCGCCATGCTGCCCCACGCCCACATACCGCCCGCGGTGAAGATCCCGATGAATATCCCGAACATCCCGATGTCTTCGCCAAGGAAGAAGCCGCCGACGCCAATCGCCAGGCCCAGCAGCACCCCGATGATCGCAAAGTTCCGCTGCTTCTTCACCGCCGCTTCGCGGTCGACTTCGCGCGCGACAAGGCCGGGCTGCACCGACGTGCGGAAACGCTCCGCGAAAAACTGGAAATCAGGCGGCAAGCCTTCCATGGCTTCGCCAATGGTCTGGATATCCTGCTTTTCAGCCATGGCCGCCCCGAGTCGCTATCCCGCCGCTTTATTACACTTGCAGCCGGCATTCGCCAGTTCGGGCCGGCAGCCGCGCATGGATCAGTCTAGGCCAGCGTCGCCTTGCCGTTGTGGAAGATGCGGACGATCAGCAGTTCGTCCTCCAGCCGCCGGTTGACCACCACATAAGGCGTCCCCTCGATTGGCAATTCGCGCACCCCGATACGCCGCGACTTCCGCCCCAGCTGTTCAAACCGCACAAGCTGCTGGATACGCGTCTCCAGCAGAGACTTGTCGCGCGACGCGTTGGCCATATTCCCGGCCGATGACTGATCGATAAGCCGCTCGAAATCGTCGACTGCGCGTGGGCGCCAGGTGATCTTCATCGGCCAAACCTCGCGCGCATGCGCAGCATGACGTCGTTATGTGAAAGCCGCACGCCATCGTCGCTGTCGAGTTCAACCTCGACCTCGTGCCACTGCTCCATCGTCAGCATTGAGGCAGGCTCGGCGAGCAGCAGCTCGATCTCCGCAGCGATCATTTCCTGCTCCGCCTCCGGCAGGGCGCGGAGACGATCAATGGCGGCATCAATCCGGGTGGTCATGGCGATAGCCCTACCACGCCGGGATTAACGCCCTGCCCGCCTTGTCTTTGCTGGCTATTCCCACTCGAGCCGGATCACATGCCCATCATCGGGCTTCGCCTTGCCCGTCGCCAGATCGGCAAACACCTTCGCCGCCGCCTCCAGCCCGCGCCCCTCGACCACGCGCGTCGTCTTCGCCGCCGTGGGCAGGAAAGCGCGCCACGCGTCGCCAACGCGCTGCTGGAATCCCGCGCCGCCCCAGACCGCGATCCGCTTCTGCACAATGCTAGGCGCAAAGAACATCTGCGGCTGCGGCCCCGGCAGGGTCTCGTCAGCCCGCGGCGCATCCCAGTGCGTCGCGCCCACAGCGCAGCTGTATGTCAGATTGTCCGCAAACGTTCGATGCACCGCCGCCCGCACAGCCGCATCGCCCGCGATATCGACGAACACAGTCGGCACTGACCCATCCATCGACTCGATCTCGCCATAAGGCAAAACCACGTCATAGAAACCCAGCTTCTGCGTAAACGCCGCATTGCCCGGCGA
>JAUYSA010000307.1 GCA_030696545.1 Hyphomonadaceae bacterium | reverse complement strand
CCGCGGCGCTTTCCGTGCTCGCAGATTGTTCTGTCGAAGAGCAGGCGGCGAGCAGACCCAGAAACACGGTGGCGCTGATGTTGCGTGCGGTGAACATGATTTCCTCCATGACTCTCGCGGTCATCCTTAAAGAATAGCTGTGCGGTAGCTTTCTTCCAGTCCGGAAGTTACGCCCCTGGACATCATCGGGCAAAGCAGGTCGAACACCGCATGAGCAAAGCAAGCGTCACGATCTATGGCCTCGCCACCTGCGATACTACGCGCGCCGCAAGGAAATGGCTTGATGCAAAGGCGCTGAAGTACGCCTTCCACGATGTCCGCGAAGACGGCCTCACCAAGGCTCTGGTGGAAAGCTGGATCAAGGAACTGGGCTGGGAAAAGGTTCTCAACAAGGCCAGCACAACTTGGCGAGAGCTGCCTGAAAAAGAGAAGACAGGTGTCGACGCCAAAAAGGCGGTCGCTCTGCTGCTCGCCTACCCAACGCTGGTGAAGCGGCCCGTACTCGACCGAAACGGCCAGCTGTCTTTAGGCTTCAAGCCTGACTCATATGCGGGGCTATTCGGCTAACCAAACATATCAAATGACAGGGCGGAGTTGCGCGATTTGGGTTAGAACATATAGTGAACAAAAACGCAGGACATCGCCGTGGATGAAGCTCTCAATCGCAAGCTCCGCATTCTCGCGGACGCCGCCAAGTATGATGCATCCTGCGCATCTGCGGGCGCGAAGAAGCGCAAAGCCGGGCCGAATGGTCTGGGCTCAACAAGCGGCAACGGCATCTGTCATGCCTACACGCCAGATGGCCGTTGCGTGTCGCTGCTCAAGATCCTGCTGACGAATTACTGCCTCTACGATTGCGCCTATTGCATCAATCGCCGCTCCTCGAATGTGGAGCGCGCCCGCTTCGCGGTGAACGAGGTCGTCCGCCTCACCATCGAATTCTACAAGCGCAATTACATCGAAGGCCTGTTCCTCTCGTCCGGCATCATCCGCTCGGCGGATTATACGATGGAGCAGATGATCCTCGTGGCGAAGAAGCTGCGCAAGGATGAAGGCTTCGCTGGCTACATCCATCTCAAGACCATTCCCGAAGCCAGCCCCTGGCTGATCGAGCAGGCCGGCCTCTGGGCGGATCGCCTCTCGATCAATCTCGAACTGCCCACGCAGGAAAGCCTGAAAGCCTACGCGCCGGAAAAAGATAGCGCCTCGATCACGCGCGCCATGGGCCAGATGGGCGAGCGCATCGCGGAATCCCGCGCGGAGAAATCCCGCCACGCCCGCAAATTCGCGCCAGCTGGACAGAGCACGCAGGTCATCGTCGGCGCCGACGCCACCAATGACGCAGACATGCTCGCCACCAGCGCAAGGCTCTACGACAGCTACGCACTCTCCCGCGTTTATTACTCCGCCTTCAGCCCAATCCCCGAAGCCAGCAGCGCGTTGCCCGCCAAGCCCCCGCCGCTCCAGCGCGAGAACCGGCTCTACCAGGCAGACTGGCTGTTCCGTTACTACGGCTTCGCCGTCGACGAGATAGCCTCAGGCGGCGAGGGCGGTATGCTCGACCTTGAGATCGACCCAAAGCTCGCCTGGGCGCTTAAGAACCGCGACCGCTTCCCCGTCGACGTCAACATGGCCGATCGCGAAGCTCTCCTGCGCGTCCCCGGTCTCGGCGTCCGCGCCGTTGACCGCATCATCGCCGCCCGCCGCCACGCCACGCTGCGCCTCGACGATGTTGCCCGCGTCTGCGCCGGCCTGAAGCGCGTCCGCCCCTTCATCATTGCCGCCGACTGGCGCCCCACAGCCGAAACCGACCGTGCTGACCTGCGCCAGCGCCTCGCGCCTCAGCCCACGCAGCTGAGCCTGTTCTGATGGACCCAACCGCCCACCAGCACATCCAGCTCAACGGCGGCGCAGACCTGCAGGGCTTCCGCCAGGCGCTGCGCATCCTCTCCTGGTCCAACATCCCGAACCACCAGATCAACTGGAGCGCCAACACCGCGCCCGATCTCTTCGGCGGCGGCCAGCTACCATCGTCCTATGGCGCTGCCGGAAAGCCGATCATCCTGCCCCGCGCAGTCGCCGATCTGATCCGGCTGGTCGTCTGCCACAGCGATCCGGAAAAGTACGCGCTGCTCTATGAACTCGTCTGGCGGATGCGCCGTCCAAAGAACCCCGAAACCCATCTCCACGAAGTCGCCAGCGACAAGCTCGTCGCAAAACTCACTGCCATGGCAAAATCCGTACGGCGCGACCTCCACAAGATGCACGCCTTCGTCCGCTTCCGTGAAGTGAACGACCCGGAAATCGGTCCCCGCTTCGTCGCGTGGTTCGAGCCCGATCATTTCATCATCGAGGAAACAGCCCAATTCTTCGTCGATCGCTTCCCGTCCATCGACTGGGCGATCCTCACGCCCAAAGGCTCGCTCTGGTGGGACAAGTCAGAACTCGCCATCGGTCCGCCCGGCACGCGCGCCGACGCGCCAGAGTTCGACGCCTTCGAGATCGGCTGGCGCACCTACTACGAAAGCACGTTCAACCCCGCACGCACCAACCTGAACCAGATGCGCCAGCACATGCCCAAGAAATACTGGCGCAACCTCCCCGAAACGCAGGCCATCCCCCAACTCGTCCACGCCGCCGCCTCGCGCGTTGACCGGATGATCGAGCAGGAGGCTGCCATACCCGTAAAGCGAAACCCCGCCAAAGCTGTCGCCGCCATGGCAGAGCAGGGGCCTGCTTCGCTGGCCGAACTCAACCAGATCATCGCCAAGGCCGACCCCTTTGTCGAAGGCTCGGCCAGGGCCGTACTCGGCGAAGGTCCCATACACCCCGCCATCGCCTTCGTCGGCGAACAGCCCGGCGATCAGGAGGACCTGCAGGGCCGCCCGTTCGTCGGCCCCGCCGGCCAGCTATTCGACCGCGCGCTGGAGCAGGCCGGGATAGACCGCACCAAGGCCTACATCACCAACGCCGTGAAACACTTCAAATTCGTCCAGCGCGGCAAGCGTCGCATCCACCAGTCCCCCACAGCCGGAGAGATCAAGCACTATCGCTGGTGGCTCCAGAAGGAGCTGGATTTCGTCCAGCCCAGATTGGTCGTCGCCCTTGGCGCATCAGCCGCCCACGCACTTGAAGGAAAAGCGCTGACCATTCGCGACCATCGCGGCGTCCACACCTTCCCTGGAGAGGGGCAGGCGGGGTTCATAACCGTCCACCCCTCATCGCTGCTGCGGCAGCCGACGCCTGATGATCGCGAGCGGGAGTATGCCGCTTTCGTCCGCGATCTGGCGTGCATCCGCGACTTGATCGCATGATCCAATCAGCCTGTAGCAAGCTCTGGCATCATAATTCCGTCTCATTCCGGCATGCATAAGCAAGCTTCCCAACCCCGCATTCGCAATGAACTTGGCGTAATGCCGCAGGGTATGGACGAAACCTCCGCGCCGACCTATGTACCCGGCACATCTCCCACCAACGATTCACCGTTGATTCCGAAAGCCTAGATGCAACCGAAGAATTCGACTTTTGCTGAACGGCAGGCGCTCGCCGCGGCCGCGAAGAAAGCCCTTCTCGAAAAATTCAAACCCAAGCCAACGGTCCAGGCAGAAGTCCTGATCGACCACGAGGCTGAGCGTCGCGCTCGTACGGAAGAGATCCGTGCCCAGCGCGAAGCTGAAAAGGCCGAGCGCCAGCGCGCCCGCGAGGAAGCTGCCGCCGCCGCCGAAGCGGCGCGGCTCGAAGCCATCGCCACCGCTGAACAAGCTCGCCTCGACGCTGAGCTGTCCACCGACGCGCTGAAGCGCGCCGAACGGAAAGCCCGTAAGAAAGAAGTCAAGGAAGCCGCCAAGGCCAAGAAGGAGACGCGCACCGTTTCCAAGCCCGGCGGCCCCCGTGAAGAACGTCCGGTGGACGCCTTCGAAGAACACCGCCGCTATATCGCTAGCCTCGAGCGTGGGCGCGAACGCCGCCGGGCCTAGGCCTGACGCAGCGTTGACTGGTTAAATTGCGGCCTCCGGAAATTTCTTTCCGGGGGCCGCATCCGTTTTGGCCCATCCTGTCCTCTAACTGCATCAAGGGCGCACAGTCGCTCGCCAAGGAGGCCATATGGCCATGCAAGTCGAAATTCTGATCCCGATCGCGTTTTTCGGATCGGTCGTTCTCATCATCTGGATGGCCCAGCACTTTGCCTTCCGGAAGCGCAGCGAAGCCTTCCAGACGCTCCGCCTTGCCATCGAGAAAAACCAGCCCCTTACCCCCGATGCGCTCGACGCAATGGCGCGCATCTCCAGCCCGATCGCCGATCTCCGCCGGGGCATCGTTTTCGTCGCCATAGCCGCCGGTTTTGCGTCATTCGCCATGATCATCGGCACGTCCGGCGAGCGTGAGACATACGAAGTCATGCGCGGTCTCTTCGGCGTCGCGACGTTCCCGCTGTTCATCGGGCTCGCCTTCCTGGGTCTGCACTTCTTCGCCAACGAGTCAAAACACCGTCGATAAGCCAGTGTCCGGATCCTCCCCAGATTCAACGGACCTGACGCACGCCGCGATGGCGGGTGACAGAGAGGCCTTCGGCCAGCTCGTCGCCCGCCATCAGGCCGGCATCCGCGCACTTGCCCGCCGTCTCGCGCGTTCCTCCTCCGATGGTGACGATATCGCCCAGAATGCCTTCCTCACCGCCTGGCGCCGCAGATCCACATGGCGCGGAGGGTCGTTCCGGGGCTGGGTCTGCATGATCGCCTACCGGGAGTTTCTCGCCACCCGGAAGGGCGTGCGCACCGAAAACTCCGACGAAGATCATGCCGGCGCCGCCGGCGAGAGCGGCGAACGCCTCGACCTGACGCGCGCCATGGCGGCGCTGGATGAAAGCGAACGCTCGGCCGTCGCCCTCTGCATCGGCGCCGGCCTCAGTCACACGGAAGCAGCGCTGGCGATGGACGCGCCGCTCGGGTCGGTGAAATCATGGGTGCTTCGGGGCAGGGCGAAACTACAGAAGGCGCTGGCCGCCTATCAGCCAGCGTGAGAGAGTGATGTTCGAAGGATCGGCCATGTCAGACCAGCCACGGGAACAGCCCGAAGAACCCGGCGACGACGCGCTCGCCAGCATGTTCGCCGCTGAAGAAACCGCCATTCGCGACGATGGCTTCTCACGCCGCGTCATGGCCAAAGCGGATCACGGCATCGGATGGCGCCGCACGGCAATTTACGGCGCCGGCATGGCTGGCTTCGGCGTCGCTGTCGCCAGCATCATTGATCTCGCTCCTTATCTCCCCGCCATGACCGGCTGGTTCGATGGCGTCTCTGCCGGGCTGCGCGAAGTGGGGCAGGGCGCGATCGATCCCACGCTCATCACGCTGGCGGCGGTTATCGCTGGGGTAAGCTTCACTCTTGTCGCGGTATTCGCCCAGGAGCGTTAGTACCGGCCACACGGGTGGTTGCTTCCCGCACGCGCCTTTGCTCTGGTCAGCCCGGGGGTTGATCGGGAGTCGGCGATGGAACTCTGGTACATGCTCGCGTTCTTCGCGGGGCTCCTCGTTTTTTTCGGCACGCACTACTACTCGGCGTTCCGCTCGCGGGATGAAAATAGCCTTGCCGTCCGAATGGGGCGCGGGCCGTATATGGGCCTGTACTCGCTGCTGACCATTGCTGGCTTTGCCGCGATGATCTGGGGCTACGCGATGCTCAAGCCCATGTGGTTCCCGCTGGGCAATCCGCCGAACTGGACGCGCCACATCACCATGGCGCTGATGCTTCCCGCGATGATCCTGATCGTGGCCACCTACATGCCGCCCGCGGGCTTCATCAAGAAGGGCGTGCGCCACCCCATGCTGGCGGCCGTGAAGCTCTGGGCGCTGGCTCACCTCCTTGCCAACTGGGATCTGGCGTCGGTGTTCCTGTTCGCATCATTCCTGATCTACGGCGTCGTTGACCGCATCGCCGTGAAGCGCCGTGGCGATGTCGGCGCCGCGAACATCAAGCCCAACGTGCTGGGAGACCTGCTCTCGATCGCCGTCGGCCTCGCGCTCTACCTGCTGTTCATCTACGAGCTTCACTACATGCTCATCGGTGTGGACGTTCTGCAGGGCTGACCTGTTGGTAAACGGCCTGCGGATTGCCTCGGAAGCCGTTGCGGCTTATGAGCGCCCCTGATCAAAGAGGGGCCGCTCCCCCCGGAAACCTCCCATGTCCGCCCAGCTACAGTCGGCCCGAAAGACCGTTAAGGATATCGCCGCCGCCAAGGGTGGCGCTCCGCTGGTCTGCCTCACCGCCTACACAGCCCCAATGGCCGCCCTGCTGGACGACAAGTGCGATCTTCTCCTCGTTGGCGACAGCGTCGGCATGGTCGTCCATGGCCTGCCCACCACGGTCGGCGTCACGCTCGACATGATGATCCTGCACGGCCAGGCGGTCATGCGCGGCTCAAAGAGCGCCTTTGTCGTCGTCGACATGCCCTTCGGCTCCTACGAAGCCAGCGTCGAACAGGCCTTCATGAACGCCTCCCGCATCATGAAGGAAACCGGCTGCCAGGCGGTGAAGATCGAGGCCGGCGAATACGCCGCTGCCACTGTCCGCTATCTCGTCGAGCGCGGCATCCCCGTCATGGCCCATGTCGGCCTCCGCCCGCAGGCCACCAATGTCGACGGCGGCTTCAAGGCCAAAGGCCGCACCGAGGCTGAGCGCACCCGCGTGATCTCCGAGGCCGTCGCCGCCGACCAGGCCGGCTGCTTCGCCATGGTCATCGAGGGGGTCGCTGAAGACCTCGCCGCCCAGATCACCAGCCAGGTTTCCTGCCCAACCGTGGGAATCGGCGCCTCGGCCACCTGCGATGGCCAGATCCTCGTTACAGACGACCTTCTGGGCATGTTCGACTGGACGCCCCGATTCGTGCGTCGATATGCCGATCTTCGCGTTCAGATAGCGAAGGCTGTAGATGGATATGCCTCGGATGTGAGGGCCCGGACGTTCCCCGGGGAAAAAGAGACCTACACACTCAAAAAACAGCC
Source organism: Hyphomonadaceae bacterium (assembly GCA_030696545.1). Classification (GTDB taxonomy): domain Bacteria; phylum Pseudomonadota; class Alphaproteobacteria; order Caulobacterales; family Hyphomonadaceae; genus UBA7672. Next base: position 4,220 of record JAUYSA010000307.1, on the reverse strand, counting down.
ATAATCCCAACGGCTTTGTCGAATTGCAGGGGCCGTGCGCCCCGGCTAAGTTGCTGCACCTTTCCGGAGCATACCCCCGCGTGACCGATATCTTCGAAGAAGTCGACCAGTCCCTGCGCGAGGATACCTTCGCGACATGGTGGAAACGCTGGCAGTGGATCGTGTACGCCGTCGTGGCGACCGCGATCCTTGGCGTCGCCGGCTTCCAGATATGGCTCGGCATGCGCAACGCGGAAATCGACAAGGCCGCCGTCATCTATGACGCCGGCTTCGCCGCCCAGGAAGCCAAAGACCTTACCGCCGCCCGCGCCAGCTTCGCGCAGCTCGAAACCGACAAGACCGGCTTCAAGGCGCTCGCAGGTCACATGCTCGCCGGCGTGGAGCGGGATCTCACCAACGACACCGCTGCAGTCGAGGCCCACCTCGCCGCCGCTGCCGCTGCCGACACTGGCGTGATGGGCGACCTCGCCATCATCAAGCTGGCCTATCTCAAAGCTGACACCAGCACGCTCGCCGAACTCGAAACCGTCCTCAAGCCGCTGCTCGATCGCACAGGGCAGGCGTCCGCGCTCGCGCGCGAGCTCATCGGCGCCAAGGCTCTCGCCGAAGGCAATGTCGAACGCGCCCGCTCCGAATTCGAAGCTCTCGCGCTTGACCTTGAAGCCCCGCAAGGCGTGCAGCAGCGTGTCAGCCAGGCGCTGTCGACGCTTCCCGCCCGCAAGGTCGATCTCGACGCCCCCGCCACTCCGGCGGCAACACCGGCGCCGGCTGCTCCCGCGGCCACGCCGGCTCCCGCCACTCCGACACCCGCGCAGGCGCCCCAATGACATCAGTGATGCGTAACCTCTTCCTCGCCCTGCCAATGGCTGCGGTGCTCGCGGCCTGCGGCAACGCGCCTGTTGTCCTCTCTGAAGAAGAGAAGGCCGCGCGCGTCACGGTGAACCCGTTCTCCGAAAACCTCGTCCCTGACCCCACGCTGGCTGCGTCCACCATAACGCTGCCCGCCGCTCAGCCCTCGGGCGACTGGCTCCAGTCCGGCTCCAACGCCGCCAAGGTTCCCGGCCATGTCGCCGCGGGCGAACAGTTCAAGGTCGATTGGCGCGTCAGCGCCGGTGAAGGCTCCGGCGAGCTGAAACGCATCGTCGCCGCCCCGGTCGCCAAGGCTGGCCGCATCTACACGATCGACAGCAACCAGGTCGTCACGGCCTTCGACACCGCCTCAGGCAAGCGCGTCTGGGAAAACAAGCTCAAGGCCGCGAACCCGCAATGGGACGAATACACGGTCGGCGGCGGCCTCGCGATCGCCGGCGAAAAGCTGATCGTCGCCTCCGGCTTCGCCTACATCGCCGCCTTGAACCTCAGCGACGGCAAGGAAATCTGGAATCGTCGCGTCGAGACGCCGCTGTCGTCCTCGCCCGCCGTTCTCGGCAACCGGGCCTTCCTCACGTCCACCAACAACGATTTCTACGCCATCGACACCGACAACGGCGAAATCGTCTGGAACGACCAGGCCCTGTCCGAAACCGCGCGCGTCCTGTCCTCGCCCAGCCCCGCCGTGAACCAGGATATCCTCGCCGTCGGCTATTCCTCCGGTGAGCTGATCGCCTACCTCCCGGCCAACGGCCGCCGCCTGTGGACCGACACGCTCACCTCCACCGGCCGCTACACGCCGCTCTCCGTCATCAACGACATCGCCGGCAAGCCGACGATCCAGGACGGCGTCGTCTATGTCGCCAGCCACTCCGGCATTCTCACAGCGATCGACGCTCGCTCGGGCGCCCGCATCTGGAGCAAGACGTTCGGCTCCCGTCAGGGCCCGGTCATCGGCGGCGACTTCCTCTATGTTGTCGGCACGAACAGCAAGGTTGCCGCGATCAACAAGATCGACGGCAAGGTCGCCTGGGTTCGCGAACTCCCGGAATTCAAGGACAACAACAAGGAAAACCGCATCGTCTGGACGGGGCCGCTCCTCGCCTCCGGCCGCGTGGTAATTGCGTCCTCGGAAGGCGATGTGATCGCCCTGTCGCCGCAAAACGGCGAAACACTGTCCGATATCAAGCTCGGCCAGGCCGTTTACATCGAACCCATCGCCGCCAACGGCAAGATTTTCGTCCTCACCGACCAGGCTCAACTGGTCGCGATTAAATAGGCCCTCTGCTATAGAGGTCTGAAGGCTTCCCGGTGGTGGAGGCCGAATTGGAGTTTCCCATGACGCTGAAGGTGGCCATCGTCGGTCGCCCGAACGTAGGCAAGTCGACCCTGTTCAACCGGCTCGCCGGCCGGAAGATCGCAATCGTCGACGACCAGCCCGGCGTCACGCGCGACCGCAAGGAAACGACTGGCCGCCTCGGCGACCTGGACATGATCCTGATCGACACGGCAGGCTTCGAGGACGTCAACGATGACAGCCTCGAAACCCGTATGCGCCGGCAGACCGAAATCGCGATCCGCGAAGCGGATGTGTCGATCTTCCTGTACGACGCCCGCGCCGGCGTAACGCCCGTCGACGAACGCTTCGCCCAGCTCCTGCGCAAATCCGGCAAGCCTGTCGTCCTCGCCGCCAACAAGTGCGAAGGCAAGCAGGGCGATGCCGGCCTTATGGAAGCCTGGCGCCTCGGCCTTGGCGATCCCGCGCCGCTCTCCGCCGAGCACGGCGAGGGCATGTCGGACCTGTTTCGCGGCCTCGCCGCAGCCCAGGCCAAACTGGAAGCCTCCGGCGCCTATGTCTCGCTTGAGCCCGAGCTGGACGACGACGAGCCGTTCGACCCCGACGCCGAACCGCCGCCGGAAGATCCCACCAAGCCGATCCGCATCGCCTTCGTCGGCCGCCCGAACGCGGGCAAGTCCACGCTGCTCAACGGCATCCTCGAGGATGACCGCTTCATCACCGGCCCCGAGGCCGGCATCACGCGCGACAGCGTCACGGTTGCGTGGAACTGGGGCGGCAAGGAAATCCGCCTCGTCGACACCGCCGGCCTGCGCAAGCGCGCCAGGGTGCAGGAAAAGCTCGAACGCGCTTCCACCATGGAGACGACGCACTCCATCCGCTTCGCCGACGTCGTCGTGCTGGTGATGGACCCGCGCGACGCCTTCGAGAAGCAGGACATCCAGATCGCCAACCTCGTCATCCGCGAGGGCAGAGGTCTCGTGTTCGCCATCACCAAGTGGGACACCGTCGACAACACGTCCGAAGCCCGCAAGGAGATGGACCACCAGTCCTTCGCCCACCTGCCGCACGCCGCCGGCACGCCGCTGGTCCCCGTCTCGGGCATCACGCGCAAAGGCCTCGACAAGCTGATGGATGCCTGCCTGAAGGTCCACAAGGATTGGTCGGCAAGGGTCAAGACGCGCGACCTCAACGACTGGCTCGCCTACGTCACGCAGAAACACCCCCCGCCAGCCCCGAACGGCAAGCGCATCAAGCCACGCTACATGGCGCAGATGAAAACCCGCCCGCCCACCTTCGTTCTCATGGCCAGCCGCGCCAACGAGATGCCGGAGACGTACAAGCGCTATCTCCTCAACGAACTCCGCGAAGCCTTCGACCTCCCCGGCGTCCCTATCCGCCTGGTCCTGAAACAAGGCAAGAACCCGTTCGCGGACAAGGAATAGCCACCGCAGCCCAGTAGCCCTCATCCTGAGGGATCGCGAAGCGATCGTCTCGAAGGACGAGGGCGTGCTCACCCTCGTGAGCCACACCTCCCCATCCCCCTCCGTCTCGATGCTGCGCATCGATCCACCTCCCCCTGCTCCGCATGGGGAGGCAAACCACCACCGTGCCTTGCCTCCACCAGTGCGAAGCACTGGGGGAGGTGGATCGCGTGCAAAGCACGCGAGACGGAGGGGGCTCACGCCCACTGACATCGAGAATGGGGGATAGAGCGATATCCAATCCGTAGGACGGCCAAAATTCTTCCCGCACGAATCCAACCCACTAGCCACAAACTTTGAGGGATAACGCCTCCCAGATTCCACCAGCCCGGATCTGAGCGCCATACTCCCCTCCATGACGCACGCCTTGCTGGCATCTCTCATCTACCCGCCCCTGCGGCCGCTCCTGCGGCTGTGGCGCGTCGTCATCTATTTCCTGCGCAATTTCGACATCCTCTTGGATGCCCAACTCGACCGCTACTCCAATACCCCGGCCGGACGCCGCGAATTCGAAGCCGCCATCGCCTTCGGCGAAGACGGCATCAACCTCATGATCTACGCACGAACTT
>JAUYSA010000277.1 GCA_030696545.1 Hyphomonadaceae bacterium | reverse complement strand
GCGTTCACTCACATTGTGGGGAGTGCGTGGCTTGCGGTCAAGCGCGGCGCGAAAAGAAACGGGCGGGCGCTATTCCGGCGCGGCGACCTGTTTGCGGATTTCTGCGACGCCGCGGATGACGGATTTGATGCCGTCATCCGGGGTTGCGGAAAGCGCGCCGCGATAGCCTTCGATGGTCAGATCAGGGCCGACGAGGATGTAGGCTGGCGCGCTCTCGATGCGGATCGAGGGTGCGAAGCCGCTGGTGTCGTCAATTGTTGGCCAGGGCGCGCCGGGCGAAGCGGCGGCGAGTGTTGTGCCAGGGGCGGCTGTGCGCACAGCGAGGAAATCGAGATCGGGGTCCTGATCGGCGGCTGAATTCAGCGCGGCGATGTAGTCGCTCTCGGGCTTTGCGTTTGCGGCATTGCCATCGACGAAGGCGAGGATGGTCCAGCGATCGCGCAAATTCTCTTGCGTCAACTCCGTGCCGTCGGGCTGCTTCAGCGCGAACGAGGTTAGCGTTGAGCCGATGCGGGCGTAGGCGGTGAGATCTGTTTCCCAACCCTCTACCGTAGTGGGGGCGAGCGAGGATGGCGCGGCGCCGGTCTGTTCCGTGGGCGGAACTGTTGCCTGCTGTGCCGGAAGCGGCGCCTGCGGCTGTCCGCACGCCGTGAAGGCGAGAGAGAGGGAAACGCCGAAAAGGCTCCTACGCATGACTAGACTCCCGATCCCCCGACGCTCGATTCTGATTTGGGCAGATACGTGGCGCGAGATCAATCGTTTGCAGTTTTGCTGTGTGTGGCGCGCATTGGAGGAGCGAGCTGTTGCTGGGGCATAGCTGGCTTTGGTTGTGTGACGCCCGTAGGGTTGCGGCGGGAGGATCGGGGCATGATCAAGCGGATTGCGATCGGCGCGGGAATTCTCGTGGTGGTGCTGTGCGTGGCGCTGGTAGCGGGCGTTCTCTACATGCGGACGTATTTCTCGGCGGAGGGCGCGAAGTCGGTGGCTTCGGTCGTCGGCGACACGGGCGCCAAGCGTGTGCTGGGCGTCTTTGCGCATCCGGACGATGAGCAGCTTGTCACCGGCTTCTTCTCGTACGCGAAGGAGAAGGATGGGGCGTTCACGTCGCTGGTGACGGGGACGAAGGGCGAGGTGGGTCATCAGGTTCCGACCGTGGCGCGGCAGCAGGATCTGGGGATCGTGCGGAAGGCCGAGGCGCTGAAGAACGGTTTTGCGCTGGGCATCGATGATCAGGAAGTGTGGGATTATCCCGATGGCGGCGTGCCGGATATTCCGATGGACGAGATCGTCCAGCGCGTGGTCGCGAAGATCAACGCTGTGCAGCCTGAGCTCGTGGTGACGTTCTGGCCGGCGAGCGGGGCGACGGGCCACAAGGATCACATGCGTATGGGGCTGGTCGCGGAGACAGCCGTGAGCCATGTGCGGGCGCAGGCGAGCGGCGCTTATCGAGGGCCGAAATGGATTGTGTATGTCATCACACCTCCGAACGGGCTGCGTGCATTTGGCGGAGAGACCGGCAAGTTTGTAGCGGACAACCAGCCGGACGCGACGCACGCGATGCCGGGTAATGTTGCTGCGAAGATGCGGGGGTGGAAGATCCATGCCTTGCAAGAAAACTATGTGCAGGCGGCTTACGGGTTTCCGGACTGGTTGCTGTATCTGCTGTGGGATCAGGAGTTCTATCGGGTGGTGGATCTCGATGCCTAGGGACAACGCGCGTTCGCATCGCGATAAACAGAATGGTCCAGCTTTCCTTCCGACTCTTTACAGGCGCAGCACGTCTTGGGCGCTGAAGTGTCCGATTTCCGCTTCTTCCAGCGGCCCAAGCATGACGCCATAGACGCTGTGGCGCAGATGGAATTTGAAACCGAATGTGCCGGCGGAATCGACATTCCACCGATAGTCAAACTGATCGGTTAGGGATTTCCCATTCCGAGCGATAGTTGGCTTTCCCTGCATCATCGGGTAGTCCATAAATTCGAAGCCACCCTTCATGGCGCGAACCTGATTGGGAACGCATTGCCGAAAGATCGGTGTCGAGGCGGGTATGATCTTTCCGGTGTGCATGTAGTGAAGCGCGCAGAACATCTTACCGAATAGCGGATCCAGCTTCCTGAACTGTTCGGCATCCAAGAGCGCCACGTTGAGATCCTCTGCGAACATGTCGGCGGATTTGGTGAGGCCGAATGTCCTGAGAATTTTCCTTATCTCGATTGCGCCAGCGGCTGGTCTTGGGACAAACTCAGGCTGGTTGTTTTTGACACCGCGTAAGGCGTTATCAAACTCACGTGCGTTGTAGTGCTTGTCGTCGACGCTCAAGCGCGCCAACAGGGCCATCGCCTGATCCATTAGGCGTGAACCTTGATTGCAACGTGCACACGCCGGGAAGACATAACCTGTCGGGCATTGCCGGTCCAAGAACACGGCCCGAGGCGGAACGTGATCCTCTTGAACTGTCGCGGCACTGCCTCCGCAGAAGCAGCACGAGGGATTGTCAGCTATAAACTTAGAGGTCGGCATGGCCGAGGTTAGCTAAGAGCTGCGGCGCTTCCATTCAATGGTGCTGGTAACATTCACCCTTCCTACAGGTCGAAGGTAGCGCGCGTCCGCTAAACGATGCGGTCGTCCGTACCAAACAAAAACGGCCCGGTGTTTCCACCGTGCCGTCTGTAGTTCAGCTATGCGTCAAGATCAGTTGAAGATCTCGAACAAGCCGGCTGCGCCCTGGCCGCCGCCGATGCACATCGTCACGACGCCATACTTGGCCTTGCGGCGCTGGCCTTCGAGAAGCAGGTGGCCGGTGCAGCGGGCGCCGGTGACGCCATAGGGGTGGCCGATCGAGATTGAGCCGCCGTTGACGTTGTATTTCGCCGGATCAATGCCGAGGAAGTCGCGCGCGTAGAGGCACTGCGACGCGAAGGCTTCGTTCAGTTCCCAGAGGTCGATGTCCTGGACCGTGAGGCCGTGGCGGGCCAGCAGGCGGGGCACGGCATAGATCGGGCCGATACCCATTTCGTCAGGCTCGCAACCGGCGACAGCGAAGCCGCGGAAGGCGCCGAGCGGAGCGAGGCCGCGCTTTTCGGCTTCCTTGGCTTCCATCAGCACGAGGGCCGCGCCGCCGTCCGAGAACTGCGAGGCGTTGCCGGCGGTGACGTATTTGCCTTCGGAGATTTTCTGGCCGCCCTTGAAGACGGGCGCGAGTTTCTGCAGGTCGGCGAGAGTCGTCTGCGGACGGTTGCAATCGTCGCGGGTGACTTCCGCGTCTTCCATCGTGACGACGCCAGTCTCCTTGTTGGTGACGGCCATCTTGGTTTTCATCGGGACGATCTCGTCCTTGTAGAGACCTGCTGCTTGCGCGGCGGCCGTGCGCTGCTGCGACTGCAGCGCGTATTCGTCCTGCGATTCACGCGACACGTTGTAACGCTCGGCGACGATCTCCGCAGTCTCGATCATGGACATGTAGATCGCGGGGATCTTGGCGAGCAGTTTCTCGTCCATAGCGCGATTGCGGCCGTCGGCGGCCAGTGGGCGCGGCGGAGCGAACTGGACGAGCGAGATCGACTCGACGCCGCCGCCAACCATGATGTCGGCGCCATCGCGGATCTGGTGAGCGGCGAGGGCGATGGCGTTGAGGCCCGAGGAGCTTTAGCGGTTGATCGTGCCGCCGGCGACGGAGACCGGCATGTCGGCCCAGAGGGCAGCCTGGCGGGCGATGTTTCCGCCGGTCGCGCCTTCAGGGTTGGCGCAACCGAGATAGACGTCTTCCACTTCTTTCGGGTCGATTTTTGCGCGCTCAACCGCGTGCTTGATCGCGTGTCCTCCGAGAGCCGCGCCGTGGGTCATGTTGAACCCGCCCCGCACCGATTTCGCCAGCCCCGTGCGAGCTGTCGAAACGATCACTGCCTCACGCATTCAGTCCTCCGTACCCGGTTTTCGATCAATGTTAGGGGTACCTTAAGCGACAGATTTCGCGGGAATGCAACAGAACGCGCCCGGCAGGTGGGCCTGCCGGGCGCGAAAAGGATTTCTGTAATGTTCGACGACGATCAGCCGCCGGGGCGGGGTGTCGTGGTGGTTGTCGTGATGATGGTGGTGGGTTGGCTGACGGGCGTAGCGAGCATGGCCTCATACTGGGCCTTCACGATGTCCGCCGTGGTGTAGTTCTTCTTGGTGTCGATCAGCGCCTGAACTTCCGGGGCGATGGGATTGGACGGGTCGACGGCGGGACGCCCGGAAACCGGCGTGATGATCTCAGTTGTCGTTTCGACGGTGGCGGCGGGCGTCTCGCGGACTGCGGTGTCGATGACGACGCTCGTGTTGGGTTGCGGCGCTTCAGGAACAACTACGGTCGCCTCAACGGTCGAAGGCTCTGCGCCTTGAACGACGATATTGCTCTGGACAGTCTCGGGAGCAGTCGGCGGCTGAAGCGCGTAAGCGGGTGCGGATGCAAATGCGACGGCGAGCGCCGTCGAGGCGAGGAGGGTTTTCATAGGATGATCCTGCGAGTTGGCTTTGTGGTCTAACGGTTACTCAAGCCGCGATAGGGTGGCTGGTTCCAACTCTTGAGGCTTTGTAACCTCCTCCGCCTGCGGCGTTGGCCCCACTGCCTCTTCAGGTTCCTCGATATGATCCGCGACAAACGCGCCGCGCTCGCCGGGTTTGGCGTCATCCGCGATCGTTGTGTTGTGCGTGGTGAACAGTTCGAGCTGCGAGTTGAGCTCCGCGCCCATGCAGATCGCGTAAGCTGACAGCCAGAACCACATGAGCAGGGCGGCGACGGCGCCGAGCGAGCCGAAGGTTGCGTTATAGGCGTTGAAGTTCTCGATGTAGGCGGAGAACGCGATTGAGGCGACGAGCCACACGCCGCCTGCCGCCAATGCGCCCGGCACGATCCAGCGCCAGCGTGCGCGCACGCGTGAAGGAGCGATGCGGTAGATCATGGCGCAGGCAAACGCGAACAGCGCGATCATCAGCAGCCAGCGGACGGCGCCGATGACGGCATCGAGAAACGCGCCGAGATAGAGTGCATTCAGGATGGGCGGGACTGCTGCGATGGCGGCGAGCGAGAGGGCAGCGAAGATGATGCCGGCGAAGGTAAAGCCCAGCGTCAGGAGGGTGACGTGGAAGAAGTTGCGCTTTTCCTTTTCGTGGTAGGCCATGTTCATCGCCTGCACGAGCGCGGATGTGGCGCCATTGGCGCCCCACAGCGCGAGCAGGCCCGAGATAGCGAGGCCAAGCGTGAGGCCACTATCATCCTGGTTGGCAATGACGACCATTTGCGTGGCCACGAGATCGAAAGCGTCGGGCGCGAAGTCGCTGATGCTCTGGAGCTGGGCGCCGAGGGACGTCATGTCCGTGAACAGGCCCCAGATCATCAGGCCTGCGGCGATGGCTGGGAAGACCGAGAGGAAGGCGTAGAAGGCTATGCCAGCAGCGAGGAGGCCGACATTGTCAGCCGCTATGCGCTGCGCAACGCGCACGAGGATTGCGCGCCAGTCCCTCCAGCGGATGGCGGTGGGGGAATCGACGTCGTGCCGGTTCTTCATTGGAACGATAACGCAAGGCGGGTGAAAAGGGTTCCGCTGGCGGCATTGCAGCGTTGGCAAGGCGGCTTAGGGTGGCGTGCATGAGTCGAGATATGGCAGCGCTGAAACTGGATCCCGTCCCGCCGTCAGCTGAGGTGCTGGCGCGGAAGAGCGGGTATCGCGAGACGGTGCGGATCGATTTCGCTGGGGCGCTGGCGGGGGAGGCCTGCGTTGAAGTGCGAGAGATGCGGATTGCCGGGGACAATCATTACAACACACCGCGCAATCCTCCCTACTATCTCAGCGTGCCGGGATCGATTGCCGAGTTGTATCTGCGGAAGTCGGTGGCGGCGAAGCTAGGCGAAGTGAATGCGCGGCTGAAGCCGATGGGCGTAGAGGTCTATCTGTTCGATGCGTGGCGGCCGCAGGCGATCCAGCGCTATTTCCACGACGTGTGGTTTCCCGAGTGGATCGTGCAGCGGCAGCCGCATCTGGCGGGGCAGTCGTTGATTGATGAGGTGGAGAAATACTGGGCCGCGCCGACTGCGGGTGAGAATTCGCCATCGCCGCATTCTACGGGAGCGGCGCTCGACCTGACATTGATGTTCAGTGACACGCGCCAGCCGCTGTTCATGGGCGGGATCTTTGACGATCTGACCGAGGAAGCGTGGACTGACGGGTTCGAGGGCAAGGATGTAGTATCGATGTCGGATGAGGAGGCGCGGGCGAACCGGCGGCTTCTCTATTGGGTGATGACCGAGGCCGGGTTTGCCAACAATCCCACGGAATGGTGGCATTATTCGTGGGGCGACCAGTTGTGGGCCAAGCTGGGCGGACACGCCTCCGCTCACTATGGCGGCTGCAATCCCACGGGCCGGCCTGATGCCTGATTGGCAAGCTTAAGACCCCGGCAACCTTAAGCGGCGAGAGTGAGCCTGCAGTTGATTGCGGGGCCACAATGCTCAACGCCTTTGTAAAACACGTGTCCAAGTCGATCGGGATGCCGTTCGACAGGACCGAGGCTGCGATCGGCATCGTGTTGAACGCGGCGGATCGCCAGGGCGCGCCGATTGCTGACGAGATTTTCGAGCGGGTTCCCGGCGCGCGTGTGCTGGCCGCAAACATGGGCGCAACCGTTGGCGCATCCACCGGCGTTATCGCGCGCCTGATCGAGCGCACGCCCGGCGGCCGCATGGCCGTGGCGGAACAAGTCATTCGTGACCTGCACAAGGCAGGTCTCGGCAACAAGGAAATCGGTCGGCTGTTTCCAGCGATCGGCAAGTACGCAGAATCCGCGTTCGGCGTGAGCGGTGTCGGCCATCTCGGCGACATGTTCGGCGCAGTGAACGCACCCGCCAGTGCAGTTAGTAGCGTAGCCTGAGACACAGTAGAGTTCGGAAACATGGCGGGCGGCCTTCGGGTCGCCCGTTTTGTTTTGTGGAAACTGTGCGGTGCTCGCGGGATTCTGCCCGATTGGAGTTGGCCTCTGCTTTTTTTCGAAAAAAGTCGCCACCTGATCGGAACCGGCGTCAAAGCGTCGGCGTATATACCACGATCTTCCCGGCGAGGCGGTCTTATCCGTCCCCCCCGACCCCCCGAGATCGCGCGTCGGGAAGATGCCTTATTGAACCGCCCGCCCGACATTGTCGCGCGGGCGGTTTCGTTTCTGAGGTCAGTGTGCGGGGGCCGCCGATGTCGGCAGCGGCAATTGCAGGTTACTGGCCTGTATGTCTGTCGCCGGTTTGATCCGCTCTGTGATTGCCGCGCGGATCGTGTCGTTCGGGGCGGCGAGCGACGCGGACACGAAAGCGGCTTGAGCCTTTGTCGCATCGCCAGATTTTTCTTCCAGGACAGCGCGGCCCAGCGCGACGCGCCAATCCTGTGGGGTGATCGCTGCGAGCTGGTCGATACGGCTTTTGGCTTCGTCGAGCTTGCCAGCGTCAAGCAGGCAGAGCGCGTGATCGCCCATGGCGGCAAGCGCCCAGGCATCCTTGGCTAGGTCAGCGGCGGCAGTTGAACAGCGTTCAGCGGTGATGCCTGCGAGCGCGGCGGTTGATGTGATGTTTTGCTTGGGCAGCGCTGCGGGCGCCGTGTGGGACTGAAGGGCGTCGGGGGAGGCGGCTGGTTCTGCTGGCGCCGCGATCGGCGCCGGTGGCGGAAGGATTGTGGGCGGGGCTACGGGCGCGGGAGCTGTTTTGGCTGGCATGGCGTGGGTCATCAGCGATGCGCCTGCGTGCAGGGCGGGTTCGGCGAGTTTGGCCTCGATCATAACAGCGTTGCGATAGATGACCGTCGTGGCGCTGCTGAACGCCGCGCCGGAGAGGGTGAGCTTGCTGGTGGTGGCCTCGACCCTGGTTATCAGCGCGCCCGGTGTGGGGGACATGCTGAGCGGCGTCAGGGTCAGGCCGTCGATCTCGATCGTAAGCGCTTCGCCGGAGGTTTTCGCGGCGGCTGCAGCGGGCTGTTGTGACAGCTTGATCAGGATGGAGATGGCATCGCCGTCGCGGGCGACCTGAATATCATCGACGCGCGCGGACGGGCTGGCGGTAGCGGGTGCGGATTGGGCGTGCGCGGCAGCTGCGCCGAGGACGGGCGCTGCCAGCAATGCGCTGGTGAGGCAAACGAGAGGGAATCGCGCCAGCAACATGCTTTTGCCGGTACGCCCTCATGCGTTAATAGGCGGTTAGCATTGCTTAACGCGCGGCGTTTTCCGGTCTAAGCATGTTGGTATGAGCGATCAGACACTGGCGAGCATGAAGCTAATCCCGGCGGCGGACCTCGGCGGGCCCGGTGCACCTGAGGCCACGCAGTGTTCGAGGGCGGCTATCGCCTTGCTGGGCGAGGCCGCGGGCGATGGCTTCCGGATGACGTCGCTCTCGCTCGATGTGGCATCGCATGCGATCGGCGAGGGGATGGTCGAGATCGCGGTGAGCGTCGACAAACGTGCGAGGTCTATCGTGTTTGCTTCGCTCGAGGCACGGATGGGAGCGGCGCTGGTGTTTTCGGCGCAGGGGCTGTTCAGCCTGATGCGGTGAGGGCTGCTGCGGTGGCCCTAAGATCGTCAGTCCCGCCGGAGCGAAGCGGAGAGCGGGAAACCAGGAGTTGCGGGCGTGGCCCATGGGTTCCGGCTCACGCGCTTCGCGCGTGTCCGGAATGACAAGGGGGATGACTTCACACGAAAGCCCCCGTGTCAGAGCGGCTTATCTTTGAGCGGAAGCAGATCCGGAAAATCGCCGTCCCGCTTTTCGGCCTTGGCGGTGAATGCTTCGCGCATGTGAGCGCCGGAGAGCATGGCGGCGTTCCAGACGCCGATATAGTCGAGGGCGTCTGCCGTGGTGTGATCGCGGGCGTAGTTGATCATAGCTTTCGAGCCCGTGACGGCGAGCGGGCTCTTGGTTGCGATCTCGCGGGCGATTGCCGTGGCGTGCTCGAGCATGGCGGCTTGCGTATCGAAGACTTCGTTGACGAGGCCGAGTTCCTTGGCCTTCTGCGCGGGCAGGCGTTCGCCAGTGTACGCGATCTGGCGGACCCAGCCGTCTGGCATCAGTTTAGTCAGGCGCGGGAAGGTGCCGACGTCAGCGGTCATGCCGATGTTGATTTCCTGGATGCAGAAGAACGCGTCCTTTGTTGCGAAGCGGAAGTCGCAGGCCGAGATCATGTCGACGCCGGCGCCAATGCAGCCGCCCTGGATGCAGGCGATGACTGGCATTCGCGCCTGCTCAAGGCAGTTGAAGGCATCCTGAAGCGGGCGCAGGTCAGCGCGGAATTTCTCGGCGCGGAGGTGAGGGTCGTTGATCGCGCCGATGATGCCGTCCGGGCGGGCGAAGACGGCCAGGTCCATTCCGGCGGTGAAATGCTTGCCGGTGGAGGACAGGACGATGCAGCGCGCTTTCGCGCCGCGGTCGATGTCGCGGACGATCGTGGGGAGTTCGACCCAGGCTTCGGGCGTGAAGGTGTTGAACTGCTCGGGGCGGCTCATCTGGATATGCGCGACGCGCTGGTCGATGGAGACGTCAAAACACGTGTGTTGTGTGCTCATCTGCGTTTCCTCGGTACTGGCGTTACGATCGCGTCTGTTGGCGCGGTTTGACGGATGGTGTCTTTCCGGTTCCTATCCGCCCGGCAGGGAGAGGGGAACCCTGACCGGAGGTGCTGGTCGATGCGCGTGTGGCTGAAGAGGGCGTGTCTCGCGCTTGCCGTTACGGCTTTGGCGAATGGCGCAGCGTTTGCGCAGGACTTCGGGAAGATTGCGTCAGATATCCTTCACAAGTCGCTTCCGGGCGACAAAGGCAACCTGTCCAAGGGCGATGTGACTCTCGGGCTGAAAGAGGCGCTGAATGTCGCCAGCGGACTGGCCTCCAAGCGACTGAGCGCCAAGGATGGGTTCATGGGGGATGTCGCGGTGCGCATCCCGCTTCCGGGCGTGCTGGGCAGCGCGCAGAAGAAGCTGCAGCCGTTCGGGATGGCCGGACCGCTCGATGACCTGCAGATGAAGGTGAACCGCGCGGCGGAGTCGGCTGTGCCGACGGCCAGCAAGCTGGTGGTGGATGCGGTCAAGACGATGAGCTTCGACGACGCCATGGGCATCCTGCGCGGCGGGGACACGGCGGCGACGGATTTCCTCCGCAAGCGGACAGAGACCAGCCTGCGACAATCTTTCCGGCCCTATTTCGACAAGGCGCTCGCAACCTCCGGCGCGCTTGCCTCTGTTGATGGCGTGGTGGGGAAATACGGGGCGGTACTGGTCAAAACTGAAGCCAAGACGTGGCTGGCCGAGGCTGCGACGACTAGCGCCCTCGACGGATTGTTCTATTACGTCGCCCGTGAGGAGCAGTCGATTCGACGCGATCCCGTCAAACGGACCACCGACCTCCTGCGTAAAGTGTTCGGAGGCTAGTCGCGCGCGA
>JAUYSA010000269.1 GCA_030696545.1 Hyphomonadaceae bacterium | reverse complement strand
GGGCAATGTTGGCGCTGTGCTCGGTTGCGGCGCTGTGCTTCTTCATGATCGCCGGCCTGTACGCCACGATCGTCCGGACTGCTCAGGTCTCGTCCATTCTCGAAATGCTTTCCCTGACGATGCTCACGCTGCCGTTTGTCGTTGGGCCCATGGCGATCATGCGTCAGCGGCTGGACTTCAAAGGGCTCGCGCTTCTCGGAATGATCTCATCATTCGCGGGCAGTCTCGCAGCGCTGGCGACCGCCTATACACCACTCCTCGAATGGTCGCTGGTCGTACAGCGCTTCGTCACCAGCATTACCATGATCTTGATTGCGACCATGCGCACGCGCTCATTGCCCGGTTTGGGCTTCGACGTTCAAGCTGCACGCATCTGGTTCGCCGCCGCATGGCGCATATTCGCAGGCCAGGGCATCGCAAGCGCGACTCCGCGCGCCGTCGATCTCATGATGGGCTTTTTCTTCGGCGTCGTGGCGCTCGGATATCTACGCATTGCCGCCCGGCTTGCCGATCTCGCCCTCAATACCCTAGTCAATCCCATAGGCCAGCTGTGGGTCGTGCTGCTGTCCAAGGCAAAGGATTCCGCAGACGAGCGTCGCCGGATATTCCTGCAGCTTTCGAGTTTGACCGCGCTGATTTCGCTGCCCGGGTTCGCCGGACTTGCACTTGTGTCGCACGAGATCTTCAGCCTCTTGCTACCCGCAGAATATGCGCCAGCCGCGCCCCTGCTGACTGTGATGTGCGCGCTCATGATCCTTGCGCCGCTGACAAACCCGCGGAACTCCATTTTCACCGCGCTAAGGAAATTCAATTTCCTGGTGTGGTTCGCAGCGCTTGATTTCGTGGCCACTATCGTCGGCATGCTGGCGATGAGCGTCTTCGGGGCGGCTGCCATGTTGACCGGCAGCGCGCTCGCTTCGATCCTGCTGATCGCGCTCGCCCTGCCAATCATTCTCCGAAGCATGGACGCGGACATTGGCGAGTATGCAAAAAAACTTGCCCCCCCTTACATCGCTGTCGGCGTAATGTGCGCCGTCATCATTGCAATGCAGCCTTATCTCGCAGGCATGCCCCCTCACATGTCGCTACTCATCAAGGCGACGACAGGCGCGGTGGTGTATGTGGGAGTGCTCGGCGTCCTTTTCAGAACGTCTGTCAGAAACGCAATTGGCGCTCTGGCCGGGCGGTAACGAAGCTACTTCTTCCCGTCCATATCGCGTCCGAAGTTCGGCACGGCCGTATCCTGCCCCGCATCGATGATCTCGCGGCGAATACCGCGCGCATGGGTGAACACATCAAACAGCTTCTGCCCGTCGCCATTTCGGATGGCCTTGCGCAAGGCCGTCAGATCATCGTCAAAGCGGCCGAGAACTTCCAGCACCGCTTCCCTGTTGTTGAGAAACACGTCGCGCCACATGATCGGATCAGACGCTGCGATGCGCGTGAAGTCGCGGAAACCGGCGGCTGAGAATTTCACCACCTCGCCGTCCGTCACATTCTCCATGTCGTGCGCCGTCGCCACGATGTTGTAAGCGATCAAGTGCGGCAGGTGGCTCGTCACCGCCAGCACGAGATCATGCCGCTGCGCATCCATCCGCTCGACATTCGAGCCCAGCGCCGTCCAGAACGCAGCAAGCCTGTCCGTCGCCTCAACATACGCCGCCGAAGCGCCCGCATCCGGCGTCAGAATGCACCAGCGACCCTCGAACAGGCTCGCAAAGCCCGCGTCCGGCCCTGATTTTTCTGTCCCAGCGATCGGGTGTCCAGGGATCACATGCACATCATCGCGGCCAAGCCCGCGAAACTCGCGCGCCACATTGCCCTTCACCGAACCGACATCGGTGAGGATCGCGCCGGATTTCATCGCGCCGATGCTGGCCTTCGCCGTTGCCCCCATCGCGCCCACGGGCACACAATGAAACACCGCATCCGCATCGCGCACCGCATCCTCGATGCTCGCGACAGGCTTGCCGAACCCGATCTCGCCTGCCCGCGTCAGGGCATCCGCATTGCCATCGAACAGCACGACTTCAACCGCCGCGCCCTTCTCCAGCGCCGCGCGCGCGATCGACCCGCCTATCAGGCCGACGCCGATGATTGTGATCTGCTTGAAGACCGGGGCCATCTGATTACTTGCCCAGAAATTCTTTGAGCAGCTTCAGCGCCGCATTGTTGGCTTCGACTGTCCCCACCGAAACCCGCAGATGGTTCGGCATCTTGTAGCCGCCAAGCCCGCGCACCGTCACGCCGCGCTCCTTCATGTAGGCCAGCGCTTCGGCAGCCGTCTTGCCTTTGGTCTCGGGAAACTTCGCGACGCAGAAATTCCCGACGCCGTCGATCACGTCGAGGCCCAGCGCCCTCAGCTCGCCGGCAAGCCGCACCAGCTCGCGGTCATTGTGCGCCAGCGACGCCTCAACGAATGCTTCGTCTTCCAGCGCGGCGATCGCCACAGCCTGCGCCGCGAGGTTTACGTTGAACGGCATCCGCACACGCTCGATCGCATCGACAATGTGTGCCGGCGCATAGCCCCAACCGACGCGCAATCCCGCAAGCCCGTAGAGCTTCGAGAAGGTGCGCGTCATCATCACGTTCTCGAACTGTGAGGCAAGCTCGATGCCCGACGCATAATCGTTCTTCCGCACGAACTCCGCATAGGCGCCATCCAGCACCAGCAGCACGTTCGACGGCAGCCCGGCGTGCAGGCGCTTCACCTCGTCATAAGGCAGGTAAGTGCCGGTCGGATTGTTCGGGTTGGCCAGCCACACAATCTTCGTCCTCGGCGTCACAGCCGCGAGGATCGCATCCACATCCGCCGTGAAACTCTTCTCTGCGACTTCAACAACCGTCGAGCCCTGCTGCTGCGCAATGATCGCGTAGATCGCAAACGCGTGCGCCGTGCAGATGCTCTCATCGCCCGGCCCCAGATAGGCGCGGCCCAACATCAGGAAAATCTCGTCCGATCCCGCGCCGACCACCAGCCGGTTCGGGTCCAGCCCGTGCTTCTTTGCAATGGCAGCCTTTAGGTCCTTCGCCGTGCCGTCGGGATAGATGTCCAGCTTCCCGGCCATCTCGACATGCACGGCCTTCGCCTTGGGCGAGGCGCCCAGCGGGTTCTCGTTCGACGCCAGCTTGTAGCTCGGCCCGCCGGTATATTTCGGCGCCTCGCCGGGAACGTAGGCGTTCACGCCGGCAAGTTGCGGCAACGGCTTGGGACGATCAGTCATTTCGGCCTCTTGTCAGGGCCGAGGCCGTACCCCGACAACCCGCAGCCCGTCCAGCCCTGCCTTCCGGGCCAGGTCGATCCGGCGGTCATCCACGCCCACGAATTCCGGGATGCGGATAAGCGCCAGCGAACGCGCCCGGCCAACCACTTCGGCCTGCAGGCCAACATCCTTCAGCCGCTTGTCGGCGCTGTAATGATCGTCATGCGCGGTGGCGAGCGTGTCGTCCTCGCCAGAGCTTTCCATGCTCATCTTGCCGACAATCGCCATGCGCGGCGTCTCGCCGGCAGAGCCCGGCAGGCTGGGCCAACCCGCCACGATCGAAAGATTGCGGAACTTGTTCTCGTTGAGCATCGGCCACCACTGGCCCGATCCCGCATGTTCCGGCCAGGGCACAACAGCCAGCGCACCCGGCATGGAATCCGCCCGGTCCAGCGCGTCGCGAATGCCGACCAGCGGAATGACGTTCGGCCCGAAGCCGAAATAGCCTCGCGCCACCTCCATCGAGAGGGTTACATCCCCGCCCGCGACATAGACAGCCTTGAGCCCTCGCGCGACTGCCACATCCCCGCACAGAGAGCGCCAGACGCGGGCAATTGCATCCGGCGGCGCGCCAGCCGCCGAAGCAGCCCGGCACATCCTGCGCATTTCAGCTGCTTCGCGGGCCGGGCGAAATCCAATGCCGGAGGCGGAAACCGCCGGGACATCCCGCAATTCGCGCCATTTATCGGCCAAAGCCGATAGAAATGCGTTGTTCATTGTATCGGATGAGTTGTGAAAGCTGTCAGCTGCCATCGTACTCGACTAACTCGGTCACGCTCCCCAGCGCAGCGAAAGTGATACCCGAGTTTCCCCTTCTCCAAAACCCTTCTTGCAAAAGCTGTTCCCTCCTTTCGCAGGCGATAACTCCGCCTTGAGCAAACGGCCTGTTCCTGCCTATTGCTTCATTCCATGTCCGACCTGATCTAGGCTCCTGAATATGAACGCGCCCGCCCGCACCCTCAGCGGCGCGGATGGGCTGAAACGCCTGTCTGTCGCCACGCCCGACCAGCCCCTCAGGCTGGACTCGGGACGCGTGCTCGAGAACGTCGAGATCGCCTACGAGACCTGGGGCACGCTCAACGCCGACAAGAGCAATGTCGTCGTCGTGTGCCACGCCCTCACCGGCGACCAGTTCGCCGCCACGCCCAATCCCGTCACCGGCCGCCCCGCCTGGTGGGACCGCATCGTCGGCCCCGGAATGCCTGTCGATACCAACCGCTTCTTCGTCGTCTGCTCTAACGTGCTGGGCGGCTGCATGGGCTCCACCGGCCCGGCGTCGAAAAAGCCGGACGGATCCTACTGGGGCACCGACTTCCCCATCATCACCATCGCCGACATGGCGCGCGCCCAGATCGCGCTGCTTGAGCGGCTGGGCATCACCGACATCTTCCTCGCCATCGGCGGATCGATCGGCGGCATGCAGGTGCTGGAGTGGACGATCCAGGCGCGCGACCGCGTGTTCGCCGCCGTCCCCATCGCTGTCGCCCCGCGCCAGTCCGCCCAGAACATCGGCTTCTACGAAACCGGCCGCCAGGCGATCATGGCCGATCCCAACTGGCGCAACGGCGCCTACCTCGCCGAAAACACGCGGCCCGAGAAAGGCCTCGCTGTCGCCCGCATGGCCGCGCACATCACCTACCTCTCGGAGACCGCGCTCAAGCGCAAGTTCGACCGCAAGCTGCAGGACCGCCAGGCCAAGACATTCGGCTTCGACGCCGACTTCCAGATCGAAAGCTATCTGCGCCACCAAGGGCAGACCTTCGTCGATCGCTTCGACGCGAACTCGTACCTCTACATCACCCGCGCGATGGACTATTTCGACCTCGCCAGCGAACACGGCGGCGTTCTCGCCAACGCGTTCAGAGGCCTCAACACCCGCTTCTGCGTCTTCTCGTTCTCGTCCGACTGGCACTATTCGCCAGAAGAGAACCGGGATCTCGTCCGGGCACTCAACGCCGCCGGCTGCGAGACCAGCTACGTCAACATCGAGACCGATAAGGGCCATGACGCCTTCTTCGTCGAAGAGCCCGAATTCGAAGCCGGCCTGCGCGGCTTCGTTGACGCCGCCGCCAACGCGCGCGGCGTGCCCAAGGCCCGCGCATGACATTCGCTCCCAACACCTCCGCCATCCGGCGCGCGGATCACGTCGCCATCGCGCAGTTCATCAACAAGGGTGAACTCGTGCTCGACGTCGGCTGCGGCGATGGCCAGCTGATGCAATTGCTGCAAGCCGAGCGCGGCGCCCGCACGCGCGGCCTCGAAGTCGAACACACAGGCGTCAATCGCTGCGTCGCCAAGGGCCTCGCCGTGGTTCAGGGCAACGCCGACGCCGACCTGCCCGTCTATCCCGACGACGCCTACGACGTGGCCATCCTCTCCAAGACGATCCAGGAACTCGCGCGCCCCAAATTCGTGCTCGACGAACTCTCGCGCATTGCCCGCCGCGTGATCGTGTCGTTCCGCAATTACGGCCACTGGCGCGTGCGCACCGCGCTGCTCACTACCGGCCGCATCCCCAATCTCGGACACGACGCCGGCTGGTGGTCGGACGGCGCCCGCCGCCCCTGCACCGCCCGCGACATGGCCGAACTCGCAGCAGAAGCCGGCCTCACAGTCGCCGCCGCCACCGCAGTCGGCGGCAAGCCCGTAACCGGCAAATCCCTCGGCCGCCTCAACTGGACGGCCGACGAATTGGTCTTCGTCCTGGAGCGAAAGAAGGCCTGACGCTGCGAAATCGCAGAAATTGGTCGTTCCGGTCAACCACTTGCTAACGGCAAAAGCGCACGCTCCGGGTGTCGGCCTGCAATCCCCGGCAGGCCCGGAGCCTCGCCATGTCCTTCACCATGACCTCGACCGTCCGCAAAGTCCGCGATCACTTCGAACCCGAAGCCAACCTCGATCCGCAGCAGCAGCGCGCCCTCCGCGCGCATCTCGAACAGATCGACTACGCGGCCTTCGCCGCCAATCAGGAAGTGCTGGCGAAAGTCGTCGGCTATGCTGACCTCAGCCGCTTTCAGCGTCTCGCCCTCGCCGCTGCCCAGGCCCGCGCCCGCTGGGTCGCCGCCTCGATCGCAATGACAGATAAAGCCGAGGCGCCCACGCCGCAGGACATCGCCAGCATCGCCATGCTGCGCACCGCCTACGACGAACTCACCGAAGCCTACGAAGCCCTCCGCCGCATGGTCGAACGCGGCTACCTGCCGTTCCGCGCCAAGGCTTAGCGATCAGCGAGTCGCGCGCAGCAAACCAGCAACGCTGAGATCCTCATCGATCTCGGGCCAATGGATGCCATAGCCAGCCGCTGCCGGTTCCCACACTTTCCGTTGCGCGGGCGTCGCCGCCGCGAGACGCGGGAACCACGCCAGCGGCGCAGCAATGACTCTTCCATCGCGGAGGCGAACTTCGAGGGCGTCGTCAGACACCCGCACATCCGCGACGCGGTCGTCGATCTCAACCGCCGAAATGGGCACGCCAAGCCTCCATCACCGTCCGCCACAATAGGCGTTTCACGGCGTACGAAAAGCGCGGAACCGCCGGGAGGGGTCGGCCTCCGGCGGCTCAAAGCTCTGGCTGCTGGGTATGGGGGCATTCGCCGCCAGCGCTCCGGCCCAAACGTGGCATTGGGGCCGGTGACGCGCCGGCCGCGCTCTAGGGGAAGAGCACGGCCGGAAAGTCTGGAACAGCTTACGAGGTAAGCGCCGCTTCGTTCTTCTCGCCGGTCCGGATGCGCATCACGCCTTCCAGGTCCATGATGAAGATCTTGCCGTCG
>JAUYSA010000264.1 GCA_030696545.1 Hyphomonadaceae bacterium | reverse complement strand
TCCGCCAGATCGGCCACATCCGCGCCTATTCCGCTGCTGCTGCAATCTACGCCGTCGGCATTCTCTCCATGGGGCTGGCGTTCGATCCTGTCGCCTGGGGCGTCTTTCGCCTGTTCCAGGGCGCAGCTTCCGCAATCATGTTCGCCTCGGCGGAAAGCTGGATTGCGGATTCGACGCCCCGCTCGAAGCGTGGCGGCGTCATGGGCCTCTATCAGCTCATGCTGAAGGTCGCGATGTCCTTCGGCCCGATCCTGATCGTCGATCACGCGGCCGACGACATCCGCCCCTTCATCTGGGCAGGCCTCCTGATGACGCTGGCGCTCATTCCGCTCTGCGCCACACGCCGCGCCCAGCCCGTCCTGCCGGATCGCGAAGCGCTCACCCTTTCGGGCATATTCAAGATCCCGCCGGCGGCGCTCATGGGCTCGATCGTGGCCGGCGTCTGCAATACCGGCGTCACCACCCAACTGCCGCTCTACGCCAAGGATCTTCAGCCCGGCGCCGCAGGCGCATCCGCCGCTACGCTCTACATCGCGGCCATGGTCGGCGGCACGCTCACGCAATGGCCCGCCGGGCTGATTTCCGACAGGGTCGACCGGCGCTTTGTCGTAGCTACCCTTGCCGCTGTTGCGCTTGGCGCCTGCATCGCGCTCTATCTCACCGCCGGGAAGGTCTCGTTCTCTATCACTGTTCTGCTGGCGGCCCTGTGGGGAGCCGGGGCGCTGTCTTTCTATTCGGTCTCCGCCGCCCATGCGACCGATCGCACCGAACCGGGGCAGATCACGCAGGCCATGTCCGGAATGCTCTTTATCTGGGCAGGCGCATCGGTCCTCGGGCCGCTGCTTACCGGCGTTGTCGCAGATACCAAGGCAGGTCAGCCCGGCGTTTTCGCCGCTGTCGCCGTGGGCTATTTTGCCCTCATGATCGCAAATCTCTGGCGGCTTTTCATCAAGGATCGGCCCGGGCCCGCACGGCGCCATCCCTTCCAGCCGGTAAGTTCGACAAGCGTGGTGCAGGGCAAGGTCGCCGACGATGCGGAGCGCCCGGCCAGCGCCGACTAGCTTTCGGCCCGCCGTCCTGAAAAATCGCCCGGAAAAACAACAAAACGGCAGCGTTGCCTAAGGGCGCCCCATGCGCTAATCGCCACGCAAACCGAGCCAGCCGCGGCTTTCCCTTGAGGGGCGATTTCAATGAACATCCACGAGCATCAGGCCAAGGAAGTCCTGAAATCCTTTGGGGCGCCGGTAGCTCTGGGTGTCGCCATCACGTCAATCGATCAGGCGCAGGCCGCTATCGACTCGCTGCCCGGCCCGCTCTGGGTCGTCAAATCGCAGATCCACGCTGGCGGCCGCGGCAAGGGCAAGTTCATCGAAAAGGAAGCCGGTGAAAAAGGCGGCGTCCGCCTCGGCTTCTCGAAAGAACAGGCGCTCGAGCACGTGAAGGCCATGCTCGGCCGTCACCTCGTCACGGCGCAGACGAGCGCTGCCGGCAAGCAGGTCAACCGCATCTACATCGAAGACGGCGCCGACATCGAAAAAGAACTCTATCTTTCGATGCTGGTTGATCGCGAGTCGGGCCGCGTCGCGTTCGTGGTTTCCACAGAAGGCGGCATGGACATCGAGGCCGTCGCTCACGACACGCCGGAGAAAATCCTCACCGTCACGATTGATCCCGCCACCGGCGTCACCGATGCCGACGCGGCCAAGCTTTCCGAAGCGCTGAAGCTCGATGGCGCGGCGAAGACCGACATGGTTTCGCTGTCGAAGATTCTCTACAAGGCGTTCACGTCCAAGGACATGAGCATGCTCGAAGTGAACCCGCTCATCGTCATGAAGGATGGCCACCTGCGCGTCCTCGACGCCAAGGTCTCGTTCGACGACAACGCACTGGCCATAAAGGGCCGCCATGACGACATCATGGCGCTGCGCGACACGACGGAAGAAGACGCAAAAGAGATCGCCGCCAAGGAATGGGATCTCGCTTACATCCCGCTCGACGGCACGATCGGCTGCATGGTCAACGGCGCCGGCCTCGCCATGGCGACGATGGACATCATCAAGCTTTACGGCGAAGAGCCCGCGAACTTCTGCGACGTCGGCGGCGGCGCCGGTAAGGAGAAAGTCGCGGCTGCCTTCAAGATCATCATGCAGGACCCCAATGTGAAGGGCATCCTCGTGAACATCTTCGGCGGCATCATGCGCTGCGATATCATCGCAGAGGGCGTGCTGGCTGCTGTTCGCGAGACGAACCTTGCTGTTCCGCTGGTCGTACGCCTCGAAGGCACGAATGCCGACATGGGCAAGAAGATCATCCGCGATAGCGGCCTCAACGTGATCCCGGCCAACGACCTCGATGACGCGGCCCAGAAGATCGTCGCCGCCATCAAGGGCAAATAGTTTTCACCCGGCCGAGCCTCAAGCTCGCCCGTTTCCATTTCCGACCTGACCAAGCAAGGCTCAGCGATGTCCATCCTGATCGACAAGAACACCAAGGTCCTCACCCAGGGCATGACCGGCAAGACCGGCACGTTCCATACCGAGCAGGGCATCGCCTACGGCACGCAATTCGTCGGCGGCATCACGCCGGGCAAGGGCGGTCAGAAATGGATCGGCACGCTGCCTGACGGCTCCAAGGTCGAGCGTCCGCTGTTCAACACCGTCGCCGAAGCGCGCGACGCCACCGGCGCCAACGCCACGGTCATCTACGTCCCGCCGTCCGGCTGCGCCGCCGCCATCCTGGAAGCCATCGACGCCGAAATCCCGCTGATCGTCACGATCACCGAGGGCGTCCCGGTCCTCGACATGGTCAAGGTCAAGGACAGGCTGGACAAGTCGAAGTCGCGCCTGATCGGGCCGAACTGCCCCGGCGTTCTCACGCCCAACCAGTGCAAGATCGGCATCATGCCGGGTTCGATCTTCTCGAAGGGCAATATCGGCGTCCTGTCGCGCTCGGGCACGCTCACCTACGAAGCTGTCTTCCAGACCACCAATGAAGGCCTCGGCCAGACGACCGCCGTCGGCATCGGCGGCGACCCGGTCAAGGGCACGGACTTCATCGACGTCCTCGAACTGTTCCTCGCCGACGATGAAACCCAGGCGATCATCATGATCGGCGAAATCGGCGGTTCGGGCGAAGAAGACGCCGCGCAGTTCCTGAAAGACGAGGCCAAACGCGGCCGCAAGAAGCCCATGGTTGGCTTCATCGCGGGCCGTACGGCGCCCAAGGGCCGGACGATGGGCCACGCAGGCGCCATCGTTTCAGGCGGCAAGGGCGATGCCGAATCGAAGATCGAGGCCATGCAGTCGGCCGGAATCGTGGTTTCGCCAAGCCCGGCGCGCCTCGGCACGACGATGACGGAAGTGCTGAAACGCTAGCGTTTCCAGACTTGTTGGCCAGATGCAACGAAGCGCTAACCGCTCACGGTCTTATGTGCAGTTTGTCTCACCCTTACTGGTTGAGTCCGGACACAAAAAGCAGCATCTGAGTGCCACCCATCGGCGCGCGGGGCAGGGGCTCCGAATCGGCGCAACAGGACACGACAAATGAACATTGAGGCGAAGCCTGGCGAAGTCCGCGGTATGGACAACGAAGCCATGCTGGACACGGCGTTCCTTTATGGCGCCAACGCCGCCTACATCGAGCAGCTCTACGCCCAGTACGCCGAAGACCCCACATCGGTCGGAGAGACCTGGCAGCGCTTCTTCAAGGGCGTCGCCGACAGCGCCGAGCACGCCACCAAGGCTGCCCGGGGTCCGGAATGGAAAGGCCCCCTGCGGCCCCAGAACGGCGAACTCGTCTCCGCCCTTGATGGCAACTGGGGTCCCGAACCCAAGAAGGAGCCGAAGAAAGCCCCGCAGGTCGGACCCGTCGTCGCCCCGGCTGACCTCGCCCAGCAGGTCCAGGACTCGATCCGCGCGATCATGATGATCCGCGCCTACCGCATCCGCGGCCACCTCGCCGCCAACCTCGATCCGCTGAACCTGCTCAAGGTCGAAGACCAGCCCGAACTCGATCCGAAAACCTACGGCTTCGGGCCGAAGGACATGGACCGCCGCATCTACATCGACAACGTGTTGGGCCTCGAATACGCGACCCCGAATCAGATGCTCGACATCCTGAAGCGCACCTACTGCAGCACTTTCGCTGTCGAGTTCATGCACATCTCGGATCCGGAGGAGAAATCCTGGATCCAGCAGCGCATCGAAGGCAAGGACAAGGAAATCGCGTTCACGCCGCAGGGCAAACGCGCTATTCTCAAGAAGCTGGTCGAAGCCGAAGCCTTCGAGCGCTTCCTGCACAAGCGCTACCCCGGCACCAAACGCTTCGGCCTTGATGGCGGTGAAGCCGCTGTCCCTGCGCTCGAGCAGATCATCAAGCGTGGCGGCGCAATGGGCGTCGACGAGATCATTGTCGGTATGCCACACCGCGGTCGCCTCAACGTCCTCGCAGCGGTGATGGGCAAGCCCTACCACAAGATCTTCTTCGAGTTTCAGGGCGGCAACACGCAAGGCGGCGACGACTACGGTTCGGGCGACGTGAAATACCACCTCGGCGCCTCGTCAGACCGCGAGTTCGACGGCCACAGCGTCCACCTCTCCCTGACGGCCAACCCGTCCCACCTTGAAATCGTGAACCCGGTCGTCCTAGGCAAGGCGCGCGCCAAGCAGTTCTTCGACGAAGTCGAAGCTGGCGGCGCTCGCGCCACTGAGCCGAAAGAGCGCAACCTGCGCCGCACCAAGGTCATGCCGCTGCTCCTGCATGGCGACGCCGCCTTCGCAGGTCAGGGCGTGGTCGCTGAATGCTTCGCGTTATCCGGCCTCGCCGGCTATCGCACGGGCGGCGCCATCCACTTCATCGTCAACAACCAGATCGGCTTCACCACCGCGCCGTCCTTCTCGCGCTCGTCGCCCTATCCGTCCGACGTCGCGAAGATGGTCGATTCGCCGATCTTCCACGTCAACGGCGATGATCCCGAAGCAGTCGTTTACGCCGCCAAGGTCGCCACCGAATATCGTCAGACGTTCGGCAAGGACGTCGTCATCGACATGTTCTGCTATCGCCGCTTCGGTCACAACGAAGGCGACGATCCGACCATGACGCAGCCGCTGATGTACGCGAAGATCCGCGACCAGCAATCGACGCGCGAAATCTACTCACGCCGTCTCGTCGACGAAGGCGTGATCTCCGAGGATGCTCTCGCCAACATGATCGCCGAGATGGACGCCCATCTCGATAGCGAGTTCGAAAAAGCCAAGGCTTTCAAGCCCGGCGCCGCCGACTGGCTCGATGGCAAATGGGCTGGCCTCGGCCTCCCGAAAGACGAGGAAAGCCGCGGCAAGACCGGCCTGCCGATCGCCAAGCTGAAAGACCTCGGCAAGAAGATCACCACCGTTCCGGACGGCTTCAACATCCACAAGACGGTCGCCCGCACAGTGGACGCCCGCCGCAAGATGGCGACATCGGGCGAGAACCTCGACTGGGGCATGGCCGAACACATGGCCTTCGCCGGGCTGGTCGATGAAGGCTTCCCGGTGCGCCTGTCCGGCCAGGATTCCTGCCGTGGCACGTTCACCCAGCGCCACTCCCACTTCGTGGATCAGGTGACAGAAGAGCGCTACACGCCGCTCAACAACATCAGCCCGACCCAGGCCAATTACGAAGTCATCGACAGTCTTCTCTCCGAAGAAGCAGTTCTCGGCTACGAGTACGGATACTCGCTCACGGCCCCGAACACGCTCACCCTCTGGGAAGCCCAGTTCGGCGACTTTGCCAACGGCGCGCAGGTCCTGTTCGACCAGTTCATCTCGTCTGGTGAACGCAAATGGCTCCGCATGTGCGGCCTCGTCTGCCTCCTGCCGCATGGCTATGAGGGGCAGGGCCCGGAACACTCCTCCGCCCGCCTTGAGCGTTTCCTGCAAATGTGTGCGCAGGACAACATGCAGGTCGTCTATCCGACCACGCCCGCGAACTACTTCCACGTCCTGCGCCGCCAGATGCACCGCGACTTCCGCAAGCCGCTGATCGTGATGACGCCGAAGTCCCTGCTGCGCCACAAGCGCGCCGTGTCCTTCTTCAAGGACATGGGACCCAACACGTCCTTCCACCGCATCCTGCACGACGGCGCGGAGGTGCCAGAATGCAAGGCCGAGGTCACGCTGAAGGCCGACAAGGATATCCGCCGCGTCGTGATGTGTACGGGCAAGGTCTATTACGACCTCTTCGAGGAGCGCGAAAAGCGCAAGATCGACGATGTCTATCTGCTCCGCGTCGAGCAGCTCTACCCGTTCCCGGTCGCCTCCCTCATGAAGGAACTCGC
>JAUYSA010000260.1 GCA_030696545.1 Hyphomonadaceae bacterium | reverse complement strand
AAAATCTACAGCACCAATGCGGCGCCAAGGGAGAGCGGCCTGCCCAAGACGCTGATCCGCGATTTGTCACACGCGCGCCATTCGTCTCCTGCTAACACGTGATCGCGAAACTGCTCTTGCAGTGACCGTCGCCGCGATGATCGCTCGTTCTGTGTTCAAGAGCGAACTGCCCGGAATCGGAGTCGCGGCGCATCCGGCGCACGTTCACGATCTTGATGCTCTCGTAGAAACGCGCAGCGCAGTTCTTGCGCACGTTCCTGACGAAGAGGATGAGTTGCTGGATTGGTGCCTGATCCAACCGCCAGAGACACTCCTCTCGCTGCTTGCCGTCGTCGTCGCAGATTCGGTTGATCTGGTTCACGAGAGGGGCTCGCTGGCCGACCATCGTCGCCATGCGCTGGCTGACAGGCTGGCTTCTATCCTCGATCTCGATATGCGTCAGTTTTGGGAAGCGGACACCTCGTACTGGACGCGCCTTCCGAAGGCAGACCTTTTGGCGGCTTTCGCAGAGGCCCCGGTTCCCGCAAACCGGTCGGAGCGATCGCGCGAGGCTGTCATCAAGGCGCATGCCAAACTCAAGAAGGACGAACTGGCCGCCAAGGTTGGTGAGGCGTTCGCAGGGGTTGGCTATCTGCCCGATCTACTGGTCACGTCGGTTCCTGCAGGCGTCTTCGAGTTGACGTCTGAAGGTGTGGCGATTGCTGCTGAGTAAGACTCATTGGTTTGGAATCAGGAAGGGGCCGTCGAAAAACCGGCGGCCCTTTCCTTTTCGCAGGCCTAAGTTGGGGAGACGGGCCTGCCAGATAGCCGTCGATCAGAAATCGATGACCTTACTGACCCGCTGCCTCAGGTCAGCGGCTCGCTGCGGTCGAGACCTGCTTCATGGCTTCCGCAACCTGTCGACATACCGCTGACGCAGAACCTTTTTGTCGATCTTTCCGGTGGCCGTCAGCGGGATGCTGTCGAACATGATGGCGTCCGGTCTCCACCACTTGACGATGCGCGGCTCGTCGAGTCCTTCAACGCGCGACTGCGCGATGAACTTCTCAACGGCGAGATCTTCTACTCGTTGGCGGAGGCTCGCATCGTGATCGAAAGCTGGCGCCGCCACGGCAACGCGGTCCGGCCTCACGCATCGCTCGGGTATCGCCCACCTGCCCCGGAGGTGTTCGTGCCCCGGCTAGCGTCAGAGGTGATGATCAACTAACATTAGACTTGGACTACTCGGTGGGGGCCGATCACTCTTGCTGGTCCGGATGACCGGCTGCGCGCATCAATCGCCCGAAGCTTCAGCGCCTCGCGCCTTTCTCGACTCCACGCTTTTGAGGAGCGCTAGTTCGCTAGATCTGTCCCCATCTGACCTTCTGGTCCACAAGCTCGGGGCTTCTTTCTGCGAGATAGGACGCTGAGCCTCCGACGAGACGGGCCATGGCCTGCCGCGCCGCTTCGGCATCGCCCGTGCGCACGGCTTCGAGAACACGGCGCAGGAATCGCAGTTGGACCGCTCGCTCCTGAGCCGAATACCCCAGCGAGCGGGAGAATTCGCGGGTCAGCAAATGCATCGTGGAGGTCAGTAGGCCGAAGAGCGGATTGCCGCTGGCCCAACCGAGCAGGTCATGAAAACGGCGGTTCAGTTCCTCGAACTGGCTCCCGGCTTCGTTTCGCTCCAGCTCTTTGAGGCAATCGGCAAGAGCGCTCAGATCGCCCGTGGTCGCGCGCTGGGCGGCATAGGCTGCAACATCCGGTGCGATCGCTTCGCGTAATTCGAGCAAGCCCCTCAGGTCCGCCTCCATGAAATGCAAGATGAGCGACAGGCTGTTCGCGAAGTCGCCAGTCTGGGGGCGCGCGACCACGGGCCCGCCACCACGGCCTAGCTGAAGATGGATGACGCCCTGAAGCTCAAGGAAGCGGAGCGCTTCGCGCAAGGTCGCCCTGGCGACTTCGTATCGCGCAAGCATGTCCTCTTCGCGGGCCAACCTGTCCCCCGCAACATGGGCCCCTGCCTCGATATCGCGAACAATGTCCTGCGCCAGCGTGAGCGCACGCTTGGCTTTCTTCGAGTAATCGACGTTCCGCGCCATGTCTGGAAATCGCTCCTGCCACGAAAAGCGTATAATGATTAATTGCTGGATGTGTACCTCGTTCTTCCAAAACTCCATCTAGCGGCCAAACGTCACGAATAATCTTATAAGCTTTATTGACTCGCGCGTCAGAGCAATTACCGTTCCAGAAAGTGGCGAGCCAATTTGATAGGGTGAAGGACGGGACATGAGCATCGACACGATAGAACCGGATACGGTCGAAAGAATCGCCTCTCTTCCGATCGATCAAATCGATGTTTCGCGGCCAAGCCTTTTTCAAAAGGACACGATTGGCCTGTTCTTCAACCGCCTGCGCAATGAGGACCCGGTCCATTACTGCCGCGAAAGCAATGTCGGGCCATTCTGGTCTGTTACCAAGTTTGACGACATCATGGCTGTCGACACCAACCACAAAATCTTTTCTTCGGAGGCGAAGCTGGGCGGGATCGCCATCCAGGACATGCATTCGGTTGAAGGCGCGCTGGAACTTGAAATGTTCATTGCCATGGATCCTCCGAAGCACGACCAGCAACGAAAGGCCGTTACCTCCGCTGTGGCGCCGTCCAACTTGCAGTTGCTTGAACCTACAATCCGCGAACGTGCGTGCCAGATCCTCGATGATCTGCCGGTAGGCGAGGATATCGACTGGGTTGACAAGGTCTCGATCGAACTGACCACAATGACCCTTGCAACGCTGTTCGACTTTCCGTGGGAGGAGCGGCGCAAGCTCACGCGCTGGTCTGACATCACAACGGCCGCACCTGAAACCGGCATCGTCGAATCCTACGAGGCGAGGCGCCAAGAGCTCATCGAATGCGCGATGTATTTCAAGGGCCTGTGGGACCAGCGAATCAATGAGGAACCAAAGAACGACCTTATCTCCATCATGGCGCATTCTCCGGCGACACGGGACATGCCCTTCTTGGAATTTCTGGGCAACCTCCTGCTACTTATCGTGGGCGGCAACGACACTACGCGCAATTCGATCAGCGGCGGCGTGCTGGCCCTAAATCAGAACCCCGACGAATATCGCAAACTCAATGGCGATCCATCGTTGATCGCCAGCATGGTGCCGGAGATCATCCGCTGGCAGACGCCGCTGACCCATATGCGCCGCACTGCGCTCCAGGACTGGGACATCGGCGGCAAACAGATCAGGAAAGGCGACAAGGTTGTGATGTGGTACCTGTCGGGCAACCGGGACGATACGGTCATCGACAGGGCTGACCAGTTCATCATCGACCGGAAGAACCCACGTCATCACCTGTCCTTCGGTTATGGCATCCATCGCTGCATGGGCAACAGGCTTGCAGAACTGCAGTTGCGGATCATCTGGGAAGAGATTCACAAGCGATTCGCAAAGGTCGAAGTGACCGGCGAGCCGGAGCGCCTGTTTTCGAACTTTGTGCGAGGGATCACAAAGCTACCGGTGCGGCTGCACGCCCGCTGATTAGCTGAACCAGAATACGGAGTTCATGATGGTCAAAGTGACGTTTGTTTCCAACAATGGAACGCGCCGGGAAGTCCACGTAGCCGAGGGCGAAACCGCACGCGAAGCGGCGCTCTTCAACGACGTCCCGGGTATCGACGGCGATTGCGGCGGCGCCTGCGCCTGTGCGACCTGCCACGTCCATGTCGATCAGGCCTGGATCGACAAGGTGGGTCGCCTAGAGGAAGGCGGCGCGGAGGCCGAACTCCTGCAATTTGCAGAGGGAGCGAACGAATACAGCCGCCTCGCTTGCCAGATCCCCATCAAACCTACTTTAGAGGGTTTGGTTTTGCACGTTCCTGAGCAGCAATACTGACCTTACTTAGTGACACATTGTCGTCGGCGTGGGGCGACGCGAATTCGAGTTTTGAACGCAGGTCGGCAAGCGCCTTCTCCGCACAAGCGCACGAACATCTTGGGCGGAGGACGCCTCGCCGGCATGATGGGCGAGAGCCTCGGCGCCACAGCAAAGAAGTACTGTGAAACCAACGTATCGACGCATTTGGGCGAGAAGGTGCCGCGCGACAAGACCGCCGATTTGAGATCCGATGGAAGAACTTCTTGTCAACCGCGAGTCGCGCGTTGGAGGAAGGCTATCATGGCTTCACTGCCGAAAGCCTCACGAGCAAGGACTGCACGACAGGATGAACGAGTTCGCGAAGATCGAGGACTTCCCCGGGGACATCGATCCGGTCTGGGCTGGCGATGGTTCGCATCTACCGGAATGGTTCGTGTCGGCCCTCAAGGTGCCGCGCGAAGAAGGGTATGTGGAGATCGACGGGGCCAGGGCGCACTACTTTCGCTGGGGTGACCGCGGGAAGCCCAAGGTGCTGATGACGCATGGCTTTCTTGCCCATGCGCGCTGCTTCGCCTTCATCGCGCCCTTTCTTGCCGAAGATTACGACGTGGTGGCCTTCGATCTTGCCGGCATGGGCGACAGCGAAATGCGCGGCCAGGCCGATCCCTCGGCAAGGGGGCGCGAATTCGGGGAAATCGCCGAGGCGCTCGAACTGTTTGCAGATGGCAACAGGCCAACGATCATCGCGCACAGTTTCGGTTCAAGCGCGGCGTTGACAGCCGTAACCCAGTCGCCAGAGGCCTTCTCCGGGGTGGTGGTTTGTGATCTCATGATCATGCGCCCCGAGCACCTTGAACAGTACTGGAACCTCAGGCGGTCAAGCCCAGGCTCTGGCGATCCGGACAAGCCGAACAAGCGCTACCCTAGCTATGAAGCGGCGCGTGAGAGGTACGTCCTTTCCCCGCCCCAGCGGGTCGGCGAGCCCTTCCTTCTGGACTACTTAGCGTATCATTCCATGCGGCGGGATGGAGACGAGTGGATGTGGAAGTTCTCAACCGAGGTCTTTCGGCGGAGCAACAAGCCCGACGAATGGCTCACCGTTGGTGAACGCCTGGTAAAAGCGCCGGGTCGCAAGGCTATCGTGCACGGCGGCAACAGCCAGCTCTTCACAAAGGACTCTGCCGACTACATCCGCGAACTGGGCGGAGGCAACATTCCGATAGTCGCCGTACCGGAAGCCCGTCACCATCTGATGCTCGATCAGCCCTTGGCCTTTGCCACGGCACTCCGAAGCGTTCTTTCCCTTTGGGGGGAGCGCGCACAACCGGTGACGTGACCCCCAACCTTGACCCAGCTGGAACTAGGACCCTGCAGTTGTAGTGTGCATGGGTGCGGCGGAAGCATGGGTCGTACTTCCATGACGCTATCTTCCAACACCTGTAGCCCACCCCGGCGGTGAAACCTCAGTGATGCCAATGGCTCAGGCGATGGACAGCCGCGTCGTTCTCCACGCAAAGAGGGCGATGACCGCGTAACAAACGATAGGTGCTGCAAGCGACAGACGGAGAGAGGATTGATCCGCCAGCCATCCCGTTAGCGGCGGGACGATGGCTCCGCCGACGATCGCCATGCAGATGATGCCAGACCCTTCCGCAGCACGCGGACCCAGGCCTGCGCACGCTAGCGTAAAGATCGTCGGGAACATGATCGCGTTGAGCAGGCCAATGCTGAGCAGAGCATAGCCAGAAACGATGCCCGTGGTGCTCATCGCCACGACGAGCATCGCGATGGCGCCTGCGGCAACAGTCGCAAGGACAATCCAGGGAGCGATGCGGCGCAAGATCACGGCGCCAACGAAGCGCCCCATCAAGGCCCCGCCCCAATACAGCGCAAGAAGTTCGCCCGCCTTCCGTGCGGGTAGGCCGAGCGTATCGGATTGCATGAGGTAGTTGGTCATGAGGCTAGCAATCGCCACCTCAGCGCCAACATAGACAAAGATCGCGACCGCGCCAAAGGCGAAGCGCGGGCGGCGTAACAGGCCGAATGCGCTGAAGAAAGCCACACGCGGTGCGCGCGCCTCGATGAGCCGGTGACGATTTAGCCAAACGACCAGAGCGACGATGGCCAGTGCGGCTGCAATGCCAAGATAGGCGCGCGTGATTACTTCGGACTCTGTCGCCAGGTACGCCGTTCGATTTGGGCCGGTCAGGTCGTTAGCGTTCACGGCGGCGAGAGAGCCGAGAATGAGGGCCGCCCCGACCCATGGAAAGATTGTCGTCCCGAGCGAGTTGAACGCCTGTGCGAACGTCAGCCGGCTCGTCGCTGTGCGAGGCTCGCCAAGCATCGAGATCAGGGGATTGGCCACGACCTGCACCAACGTCACACCCGCGGCCAGGACGAACAGCGCGGCCAAGAACGCGCCGAAGGCGCCCGCCTGCGCCGCGGGCACAAACATCAGGCAGCCGGCCATCATCACAAGCAAGCCAACGACGGAGCCGCGCATGTAGCCGATCTTCTGAACCAGGGCCGAGGCGGGCAGGGACACGAGAAAATAGGCGGCGAAGAACGCTGTCTGAATCAGCATTGCCTCGAAGTAGTTGAGCGAGAAAAGCTCCTTCAGCTTCGGCACAAGGACATCGTTGAGGCTGGTGAGGCCGCCAAAGATGAAAAAGAGGCCGAACACGAACCACTGCAGGTAGGCGACATTTCCGTGTGAAGAGGAGTCGATACCCGGCGTGGCGGAGGAGGATGGAGGATCGGGTGCGTTTATCACGGGCTCGTCCCAGGAAGCAGTTGTTGAGAGATCACGGACCAGCCGCCGGCAACGGGTAACGATCGAGCAGCGCGCGTGTCACGCCATTGGTCCAGCCAAATCCGTCCTGGAGCGGATATTCACCCCCGCCGCCCGGTGTCTTTTCGTCGAGATTGTACTTCTCCAGCATCTTGCCGGTCTCGCCGTAGACCCGGTCGACCGTGTTGATCCAGCCTGTTGCAATATGCTTGGCAAGGCTTGTCTCGCCATAACGGGTCAGACCTTCGATCGCGATCCATTGTAGGGGCGCCCACCCATTTGGCCGGTCCCATTGTTGCCCGGTCACAACGAGCGTTGTCCGTACGCCGCCCGGCGCAATCAGGCGCTTGTCTGCGTGCGACGCGACCGCCTCGGCTTGTGACGCAGTCGCCAGCCCGACAAAGAGCGGATAGAATGTCGCCGCTGAGATCCGTGGAGAGAGGCCCTGCGTGCGGCGATCCCAATCGCCGAACCGGCCGTCCTGCTTGTCCCAGAGCCAGACCTGCATCGCCTCCTGCCTGTTCGCGGCCTGCCGATCGAATTTTGCGGCGCACGGCGCGTCATTCAACACGCGGCAGTGTGATGCAATTGTTGTCTCGAGCGACCAAAGAAGACTGTTCAGATCGACCGGCACAAATTCCGTCGTATGAATGCTGGACAGCTTGGCCGGATCATCCAGCCAGCGGGAGCTGAAATCCCATCCGCTCTCGGCGGCCGCGCGCAAGTCGCGATAAACGTCTGCTGCAGGTCGGCCAATCGCCGATCTCGCGGTTGCGACGTCTTCGGCCCACGACTCGTCGCGAGGCGTGTCGCGATCATCCCAGTACCGATTGAGAAGAGCGCCATCGGGCATCCGAACGACGCGCCGGCAAGCGCCCGACGCCTCGGCGCAAGCGGCGCCCGCCATCCAATAGCCGTGCTCGCCTTGCATCGCCTCCAGCTGGCTTGCAAGGCTCTGCGGGTCGCGCTGCTCCGATAGCCCGATCATAAGGGCCAGGAAAGGCGGCTGGGATCGGCTGAGATAGTAGCTGCGGGCGCCATTCGGAACGTGGCCATAGGCTTTCACCAGCCCGGCGAAATCAAGAATCATGGATTCGACGAGATCCTGGCGACCATCGCTCTTCAGCCCCAGCATGGTGAAATAGCTGTCCCAGTAGTACATTTCGCGGAAGCGGCCGCCGGGGACAACATAGGGATGCGACAGTGGTAGAGCGGATGAACCGGCGGCAGGTTCGAGTGCGGATCGCGTCAGCGAAGGCCAGAGCGCGCTGATGTGCTCTTGCAAGGGCAGGCGTTTTGCCGGCGAGCCATCTGATGCATTGCCTGAAGAAGGAAGCTCGAACCGCTCTTCGACAAATCGCGCCAGCGCGCCACCGGTTGGTTTCACGGCGTCATAGTCCGCCAGGATGGACGCTACAGGTCGCTTCGGTACAGCGTCGGCGAAGGTTTTGCTATCGGCGAATATGCGCCCGCTCTGGACTGCTTCGAACAGGTCGCCGAACTGATCTGCCGGCGAAGGTGCGCCACGCGCCGACGTAACGCTCCATCGTGACTCGCCGAGATGGCGGTCGAAAAACTGCACGATGAGGCCGTAGGCTTCCCGCGACTCCGGCATGTCGGGATACATGAAGAAAGCATGCCAGAGGCCATCAAAGAGATAGAGTTCCGATGCGACGCTGAGGGCTGCGAAGCGACGGTGGAGCGATGTCGATATGCTCGCTGCAAAGTCGCGGCTTCCGGCAAGCAGAAGCGTTGGCGGGAAGTCACGCAGCACGTCATCGGACGCCTCCGGAAACGCCAGGGGATCTTTGAGGTCGGCGGCATCGAGATACGGGTTTGCCGAGCGTCGCGTTGCAGCCGTGCTCGCTGGTGGCGCTGGTTGCCCTCCACCCACGGCGCTTAGAAAGACGCTATCGCCGCCATAGGGAGCTGCTGTTCCGCAAAGAGTTGCCACGGCGCCGGGCTTGGGCAGGCCGTGCGCCTGAAACCACGCCACAGACTGCGCTGCGATAATGCCGCCTGCCGAACAGCCGTAGAGGCCAATGGTCTCAGGGCGATAGTCCTCAAGCAGGTGGCGATATACGGCGGCGACATCCTCGGACGCCGCTGGAAAGCGATGTTCCGGCGCCAAGCGATAATCGACGGTAACCACCCGTATCCGCCCCGTCGCAGCAATCGGGATCGCCTCGACCAGCGCGCCGGAGCCAGAGCCCCACATGAAGGCGCCGCCATGTATGTTGATGAGAACACGGTCGGCGTTTTCGGCGGCAGTGCCGGATGCTGGCTCCACGATGACGACATCGACGCCATTCCAGGTCGCGTGGTTTTCCTTGGTCGCAAAGAGCCGCCGCATATCCGCGAGGCGCTCATCGTTGAACGCGCCATAGTGCAGCCGGGCCAAACCAATATTGTCGCCAAAGACAAAGGGCGGCTCTGCAAGGCGGCGCGCGAAGATGGCGCGCGCCTCGGGACTGGCGAGATTGGAGAACGGTAGGTCAAAGCGGTCAACGACAACATCGCCGGGCTTAGGGCGCTCTGGCGCCATGGTTGCGCAAGCCGCCGCGACCAGTGCAACGACGACTGCCGCCAGTCGATACGCCCCACGACTCCGCAACCGGGCCTTCTTTCGCCGCATGCGCGCCTCCCTCCTTCAGCGGGACCTCTGCCCCGTTCCGCGGTCACTGGCCCAATCCGCGCCGCTTGAAAGCGCAAAACGGACAACACCGCGCCGAGGCTCATGTCGCCAGCCGCGCAAGATCCGGTCGATGCGGCAGTCAGCCTAACTCGGAAATTGGTCTGGCGGCATTGAAGACTTTTTTGAATCGCTGTTACGGGTCTTTGCCTCGTAGGTGTCTTTAAGT
Organism: Hyphomonadaceae bacterium; assembly: GCA_030696545.1. Lineage (GTDB taxonomy): Bacteria > Pseudomonadota > Alphaproteobacteria > Caulobacterales > Hyphomonadaceae > UBA7672. The sequence goes on along the minus strand of JAUYSA010000260.1, from coordinate 2,578 downwards.
CAGAAAGGCCTTTCAACCCTGGTCTTGGCCACGATGATTGATGATCGCGACCTCAGCGTTTGGTTCAAAACGTCCGTGCTTCCGCACGAGGCTGCCCTGACGCGATTCATCCGTAAAAGCTGGCCAAATACCAGCGACATCGCGGATATCCGGCAGGACGTCTACGAGCGCATCCTCACGGGTGCCCAGGCCAACGGCTTGCCCCAACAAGTGAAAGCCTACCTCTTCGTCGTCGCGCGTAACCTGCTCATCAACCGGGCAAGGCGGGCAAAGATTGTTGCATTCGATCTGGTGGCGGATCTTGAGAGCCTCTTAGCCGATGGCGAGATTTTTGAGACTGAACGCCAGTTCGTCGCCCGTCAGGAACTGCTCAAGGCGCGGGAAGGGTTGGAGCGATTGCCGCCGCGCTGCCGGGAGGTCATCCGTCTCCGCAAGTTCGAAGAATTATCAACACGAGATGTGGCCGAGCGCATGGGGGTGACCGAACACACCGTGGAGCGACAGCTCACGCTGGGTATCCGGGCCCTGACAGATTTCATGCTTGGCGGAGAGGGACGGGTCGTTCGAAAGAAGGGGTCACGGCGCCTGACGCGCGAGGGCGAGAAATGAGTGATCGCGCACGAATCGAGGAGGAGGCCGCCCTCTGGGTCGCGCGTCGTGACGACGCCGGATGGTCGGAAGCGGATGAGTCGGCTCTCCAAGGCTGGCTGAATGCCGCGATGGCGCACAAGGCAGCTTACTGGCGGCTCGAAGCTGGCTGGCGGATGGCCGACCGGATTAGGGCGCTAGGCAATGGGGCCATGTCGCGAGCCAGGGTGAGGCGGCGCGGGTTCGGAACACCGCTTCTTGCCATTGCCGCCGGGCTTGTTACTGCGGTTGGGCTCTCGCTTGCAATTCTCATGAGTCTGCCGCCGCAGCCCTTGCAGAATGTCGTTACGGCAATCGGCGAGCAGAAGCGCTTCGGCCTGGCTGATGGATCGCGCATCGAGCTCAACACGGGAAGCGCTGTGCGCACGACCGTGATGGTCGAGAACCGGGAAGTGTGGCTCGACAAGGGAGAAGCCTATTTTGAGGTAACCCATGACCCCGACCGCCCTTTTGTGGTCCATGCCGGGATCGCACGCATCACGGTGCTCGGGACCAAGTTTGCCGTTAGGCGCGACGCAGACCGCGTGACCGTCTCCGTCGTCGAGGGGCGCGTTCAGGTCGAGAATACGACACGACTCAACGCCGAGGAAAAATCGGTGATCTCCGCCGGCGACATTGTAGTCACGGAGCAAACATCGCTTCTGCTTGCGCCCTACGCAGCCGAGCGTGTCGAATCCAATCTGGCATGGAGGGCGGGCCGCCTTCACTTCGACGAAGTGACCTTGGGTCAGGCGGCGGCCGAGTTCAATCGGTACAGCAAACGCAAGCTGTTCGTGTCGCCCGCTGTCGGCGACATCAGGATCGGCGGCTCGTTCGAGGCCGGCAACATGGGCGGTTTCGTCCGCATGCTGGCGGACGCCTATGGGCTAACGGTCACCGAGAATAGTGGCGATCTGATTATTTCCGATTAGGCGTTACAGGTTCGCCCGCGCCAAGTGTCTATCCTTCTGACGGGGCATTTAGACTCCGTACTCAGGGGAGGACCAAATGCTTCGTTCCGTTCTTTCGCGTCTGGCGTTTGGCGCAAGCGCACTCGTTCTGGCGGCGCCCGCCTATGCCCAGTTAAGTCAGGCAACATTCGATGTGCCTGCCGGCGACATGCGGCAGGCGGTGGACGCCTGGAGCGCGCAGTCTGGGCGTCAGGTCCTCTATCGCGTCGATGATCTCAAGGGTCAGATGTCGCCAGGCGTGAAGGGCGCGGTCCCCGCCGATCAGGCGCTCGCGCAGATCTTGGGAGGCGGCGGACTTGCTGTGCGTCAGGATCCATCGGGCGCCGTCGCTATCGTCAAGCAAGATGCATTCGGTCCAGCCGCTGTGCCCCAGCAGGGCGCCGAGGCGGATGATGTTATGGGTGACAAGATCGTCGTCACCGCGCGGCGCGTGGAGGAAAATGGACAGGAAGTTCCGATCGCAATCACGGCGCTCTCCCAGGAAGGCCTCCGTCAGAAGGGTATCGAAACGGCCTTTGATCTGCAGGGGTACACGCCTTCGCTGACTGTCCTCAGCCATGTGAGCCGCAACCAGGAGGAATTCACGCTGCGCGGCATGGGCGGCTCAGGTGGTTTCGGCACCGGCAGCGGGCCGGGCGTGGTGGCCTATTTCGCAGAAGTACCCAGCACCGCCAGCGGCCCCGGCGTCTTCTACGATCTCGCTTCGCTCCAGGTCCTGAAGGGACCGCAGGGCACGCTCTTCGGCCGCAATTCGACTGGCGGCGCTGTTCTCATCGAGCCTGCGCGTCCCAATTACGATGGCGCATATGGGTATATCGAGGGGATTGCCGGAAATTTCTCGCGCAAGAGCGGTGAGGCTGCCGCGAACATTCCGCTCATCGACGATGTGCTAGCCATTCGCGTCGCGGGACGCTTCGATCAACGCGATGGGTATGTGCGCGATGCCGTTACCGGCCGCGAGTACCTCAACCGCAACAACT
>JAUYSA010000203.1 GCA_030696545.1 Hyphomonadaceae bacterium | reverse complement strand
AAGCTCTACCCGTGGGGCGATCCCGTCTCGCTTCTTACTTTCCCCAAGCTGGGTCTGATCGGAAAGCTTCGTTACGGGTTGCAGGCCTTTCACTCCACGAAGCGGAAAGACTGGAGCAAGCTCGACAAGATCAATGCCGAGCAATGGTATGTCGGCTGGCTCGGACAGCAAACCTATGAGCGGCTATGGAAGCCGCTTATGCATTACAAGTTCTATGAGATGGCCACGCACGTTTCGGCCGCGTGGGTGTGGCAGCGGATCAAGCGCATCGGCCGCTCGCGCAAATCGCTGTTCGAGGAGAAGCTCGGCTATATCGAGGGCGGTTCGCAAACGCTGGTGGATGCATTCACCAAGGCCATCACAGAAAGCGGAGGCCGCATCCATCTGTCTTCGCCGGCGAAAAAATTCATGGTCAAGGACGGCTCCATCAAAGGCGTGACAACTGCCGATGGGAGAGTCTTCGAAGCTGATCACGTCATCTCGACAGTGCCGACGCCGTATGTCGCCGAGATCATACCGGACGAATACGGAGAGCTGCGCGCAAACTACGCCCGTATCCGCAATGTCGCCGTTGTGTGCGTCATCCTGAAATTGAAGCGGCCCGTTTCGAAATATTTCTGGGTCAATATCAGCGACAAGCGGTTTGAAATCCCCGGCGTGATCGAGTTCTCCAATCTGCGTCCTTTGGACGAGACAGTCGTGTATGTCCCGTTCTACATGCCCCAGAGCAATCCGAAATTCAGCGCGCCGGATGAGACGTTCATCAAGGAGAGCTGGGATTGCCTGAAGGCGATCAACCCCGGCCTCACCGACGATGACAGGATTGATGCCCATGTCGGTCGTCTGCGTTTCGCGCAGCCGGTTTATGAGCCGAGGTTCGCCGACATTCTTCCGCCGGTGCAGACGCCCATCGCTGGCCTACAGATCGCAGATACGGCGTTCTACTATCCGGAAGATCGTGGCGTTTCCGAAAGTCTCCGTTTCGCGAAAATGATGGTCGGCCGGCTGGGACAAGCATGAGCGTGGCCGTCTCCACCAGCAAGGCGCGGCAATTCTGGGCGTTCCTGCTTGTCGGTGGGCTGGCGGCTACGGTGAATTGGTTCTCGCGGATCATCCTGTCAGGGCAGGGCATCTCATTCGAAGTCGCGGTGGTGGTGGCCTATATTCTGGGTATGGCGATGGCATACCTGTTGTCGCGGATGTTCGTGTTTGAGAAGACCGGACGCTCCCTGGCGGGCGAAATCACGCGGTTTACGCTGGTTAACCTCGTCGCTTTGGTTGTGGTCTTTGTAGTGTCCGTCACGCTCGAAAGCTGGGCCTTGCCTGCTATCGGTTGGACATGGCGAACCGCTGAGGTAGCCCATGGCATCGGGGTGCTTTCCCCTGTCGTGACGAGCTATCTTGGCCACCGCTATTTCACTTTTGGGCAAAGCCGGTCTAGCTCTGACGATGATCAGTCCACCCCGGGGGGAGTGTAGTCCCATGAGCGACGGAGCCGAAGACAAGGGCAGCCCGCGCGGTTTCGATGCGCCGCTCGTCATCGATCTCGATGGCACCATGCTCTATTCGGATACGCTCGTAGAAGGCATTGCGGCCGGCCTGTTCCAGAAGCCCTTCGCGACGCTTGCGGGTTGCGCCGGAGCGGTGTTTTCCGTGCCGAAGTTCAAGTCGTGGATCTTCCGCAATGTCGACGTCGACTACGATGCGATTCCAGCAAACGACCGTCTGGTCGCGTGGCTGGGAGAAGAGAAAGCCAAGGGGCGTGAGATCCACCTCGTCTCGGCCGCCAATCAGGGCGTCGTCGACAAACTGGCGAGTCGCTTCGGAATATTCGATAGCGCGCATGGCAGTTCCGACAGTCACAACCTGAAGGGAAGGAATAAGCGTAAGTTCATTGTCGACAATTTTGGCCCCAGCGCTGTCTATGCTGGCGACAGCCGACCTGATCGTCACGTTTGGAAAGATCTAGGCGGTGCGGTCTATGCCGGCACCAGCAGGTCGATGGCCCGGCGGCTCGAGAAAAGCGGTCAGTTGCGCGCGGAATTTTCCCGCCCGGCTGCTGGCCCGAAGGCTTGGCTCACGGCTTTTCGAATCCATCAATGGTCCAAAAACCTGTTGTTGTTCGCGCCGCTGATATTGGCCCAAGTCTACACCGACATGACGGCGCTAGTGTCGACAGTTCTGGCATTCTTTATCCTCGGCTTGGTCGCGTCAGGCACCTACTTGGTCAATGACCTATCCGATCTCAGCGCAGATCGCCGGCACCGTACCAAGAAGAACCGGCCGCTTCCCGCAGGCCGAATTCCAGTGGCCGAGGCGTTGATCATTGCGCCGCTGATGATAGCCGGCGGGCTTACAGCGGCGTGGTTCGTGAAACCGATGTTCGCCCTTACTCTCGGCGCCTATGTGGCCGTCACACTTTCGTATTCTCTCGCGTTCAAGCGGGTGGCGTTGTTGGATGTGTTTATTCTGGCCTCCCTTTATACGCTGCGGATCATCATGGGGACGATTGCGGCGGGGGTGGTCCATTCCCTCTGGCTGCTAACGTTTTCGATGTTCTTTTTCTTGTCGCTTTCGCTGGCGAAGCGGCACGTCGAAGTCGCCGCGGCGCGGGACCAACCGGGGCGGCTCATTAAGGGCAGGGGATATTTCCCTGAAGACTGGCCACTTACCCTTGCACTGGGCATCAGTACTGGCGCGGGGTCGATCCTGATCCTCGTGCTGTATCTTGTGGACTCCGCTTGGGAGGCCGGCATCTACCAGTCGCCCGGCTATCTCGGCGGCATTCCGGCCATCATCGCTTTCTGGACATCACGCATCTGGCTACTGGCCCACCGGGGCGAGCTACATGATGATCCGGTGGCGTTCGCGACGCGCGACAAGCTCAGTATCGCCATGGGGGCGGGACTCGTGGGGTTGCTGGCTGCGGCGATTTTCCTGTGACGCGAAAGTCCTGAATGAAACCCTAAGTTCCGGCTGTAAGCATTCCGATCTTGGCGCGAGCTTCGTTTTTGGAACGCTCGGTTGAAAGCTTGAGGGTTCCGGATCAGGCGGGCAGTCATCGATAACGCAGAGTACATAGTTTGCGTGAACTTGGTTTGCGCAGACGAAGCAGCTTCCTGGTCGCCGCTATCGACATACATTTTGTCGTCGCGCGCATGCACTCAGGTTCGCAACACCGATTGCGGCGACGCCGTCTGGATCCATCACGAGAGCCAGTCACCAGGGGCGGGATCCCAAAACGGTAGGGCGCAGGCGGCGCGCAGACAAGGAAACAGCAGCCTTCCTGTCCCGCCGGTGTACGCTGACTCGGGAGATCCTTTCACCGGGCCACAATTTGACCACCGGACAGAAAATGGCGCAGTTAATTTCGCCGTATTGGGCCAGCGCGGCCCCGCGCGCTCCATGAAACCTGCCGGATCATCGTGACGGCTTGGCCGCGCAGGTCTAGAACGCCACTCAGATCGAGTATCGGGGGAGGGGACAATGCCGGAATCGGAGGCGAAGCGTCAATTTCGCAGCGCCCCGGCTATTGTTAGCCTTGGTTTGATAGGAATCGCGTGCCTTCTCACCGTGCTGTTTGCTGGCCTTGTTGCCTATGTCACGATGTACGACGCGCCGTACTGGGACCTGTGGCAGCACGTAAAGCGCGAAAACCTGCTGAGCGATCTTTTCACTCGCAACAACGAGCACCCCGTTGTCACCAACCGCCTGATGTTCTGGATTGATGATACGCTGTTCGGCGCTTCGTCCCGGTTCGTTCAGATCGCATCACTGTTGATGCTGGCGGGACAGGTGGTGCTGTTCGCCTGGCTCGCAAGAATGGCAGGGATCAAGCACGCCTTTTTGCTCGTGGCGCCTGTCAGCGCGGTATTCATTTTCTATCCGTTTGGTTTCGAGAACACGATCTGGATCTTCCAGGTCTCGATGGTCCTTGCATTCACCTCGGCCCTCGGCGCGTTTACGTGTCTGGCTGCGCATGCGCAGACAGAAAACCTTTGGGCGCTCGGCGGCAGCGTCATCTTTTCGGTGCTTGCCGTTCTGTCTTTCGCTAACGGCGTATTCGTGCCGACACTGGCCTTTGCAATGGCGCTCTGGCTGAAGCCGAAATCATCGATCCCACTCCTGATCATCGCAATCGCAGCCTGGACCTGGCAGTTATCTGCGGCCGGGGGCGGCCAGGGCGTCTCCCTAGCGCCTGATGCCTTGGGCCAAATCGCGATCCACTTCTTCGCGCAGCTGGGCGCGCCTTTTGGATGGGCCGCCGGCTATGCCGGTCATGTGGGCATCCAGATCAACAACCAGCACGTCGCGATAACCGTCGGCGTGCTTGCCGCTGTTCTGTCCGGCCTCGCGCTCGTTTTCGTGGGTCTGCGAGCTCGCCGTAACCCTGCCGCCGTCGCGACGATGGCCGTCATACTGTTCGCGCTGGTTACAGCCGCGCTCGTCGCATTGTCCCGCTTTACCCATGGCCTCGAGCAGGCGCTCTCCAGTCGCTACAACATCAATGTGGCGCTGCTCTATTCGGCCCTTCTGATCGTTGCCTTGATTGCGGTGAGTCAAGCCTGCGAGAAAACACGCAATTGGCTGGTGTGGACGGGTCCGGTGCTCACGACTCCGTTGCTCGTGATCGCGCTGAGCAGCGCGGTGATCTTCGTGAACTTGACTGGCCGCTATCGTGGCGCGCTCGAGGGTACGGTCGCACTGGTCGCCGGCGTTCATGATACCGACCGCATTGGCCAGCTTTCTTTCAATGTCGAAATGGCCGAGCGTGAGACAGCGGAGTTCCGCAAGAACAGAAAATGGATGTTCGCAGCGCCCATCACGCTCCGCGTGGGCGAAAAGCTGACTGCTGAAGAAACGAACACGACAGCCTGCATGGGCACGTCTTGGATCGTCTCGAAGGTCAACGAGGCGGAAGGCTTCCGCGCGGTGGAGGGTAAACTGCCACGCCAGCAGCTCTCGGTTGGCGCAATCCACGTCCTGATCACCGACGCATCAGGAACTGTTTCGGGCTACGGACGCATCCCGCGCAGGGCGTCGGATCTAAACCCGTTTGCGCAACAGGATGGAGCGATCATCGACTGGATCGGCCGCATACGCCCCAACACATCGGCGCCATATCGCGCATGGCTTGCGGATGATCGCGCTATTCGCTGCGCACTATGATAGCCGCTAAAGCTTCGTCTTGTGAAAGACGAAGGACGGCACGGTGCGGATCACCAGCATGATCATGCGCCAGATGCCCGGCGCATACTGGACAGGCCCGCCCTTGTCGGCCGCGCGGCGTACGATCTTCCCGATCTTCTCAGGACTGGCCCATAGAGGGCCACCCTTCTTGAGGCCGTCTGTCATCGGCGTATCGACAAACCCGGGCTTTACGGCAACGGCCCGCACGCCTGTCGGCGCGAGCGAATGAGCAAGGCCCTGCATATAGAGCGCAAGGCCGCCCTTTGCAGCGCCGTAGGCATAATTCGACTGACGCCCGCGATCGCCGGCGACGGACGAGATCGCGATCACCGAGCCGCGCTTCTGCGCGCGCATGATGTTGGCGGCCGCTTCGCACCACTGCACGGCTGTCGAATAGTTTGACGAAGTGATGCGCGCCAGTTCGGCCGGGTCGGACGTCGCTTTCTCCTGAGTGCCTAGATAACCGTAGATGACATGGACATGGTCGAGGCCGCCGAGACGGGTTTTCCACACCGCCATCAGCGCCGGCGCATCCGCGGCTGCTGCTTCGAGGTCGACTACGGCGGTTTCAACCTGAACTGCGCCGCGCGTGCGCAGGTCATCTGCGAGGCCTTTGAGCCGGTCTGCGTTGCGCGCGACCAGCATCAGCGCAGCACCCTCGGCGGCATAGATCCGCGCTGTCGCCATCGCAATGGCAGACAGTGCGCCAAGGATGACAACACGGTTCGAAGGTGTCTTGGCCAGTGAGCCGGTCATGCCGATACGCGCCTCCAGAAGGCCGAAGAGAGGCCCGGATCAACATGCTCACGGAATTCCTGCCATTTCGGAAATCCCGACTGGAATAACGCCGCTGAGATACGCCCATCCTTGGCAGGGTAGAGCCGCCCCCCGGCCGATGCGACGATCTGGTCGAGATCAGCCATCAGTTTAAGGGTGGCTTCCCCCTGATTCCGGAAATCCAGCGCCAGCGTGGTACCCTCGCGGGGGAAGGACATCAGACCAACGGGAGGATTGGGCCCGAAATCCTTCAGCACAGCCAGCGTCGACCCCTGACCCGAAGCCACTATGGTTTTGAGCAGTTCGACAACGCCATCCCGCGCGGTATCGGGCGGCAAAACGCACTGGTACTGATAAAAGCCGCGCGCTCCATACAGCCTGTTCCAGCCTCCAATCGCATCGAGCGGATAGAGGAAGGGCTCGTAGTGTTGACGGTATGGCCCCGCGCGCATCGTCTTCAGTTCGTGACGGATGCTGTTGAACGCTCGCACGGTTAGCGAGTTTATCGCAAAGCTTGGCGCGTCGATCGGCATCTTCCTGCGGGGTTCTTCGCGATGCGCTGTCAAACCGCCATGCTGATACCAGTTGGCCGACGAAAGGATGCCACGGCCAAGGTGCGATCCGCCGGTCGCGCAGTCCACCCACGCCATGGTGTGCTCGTACCGATCCTTCTTCTCCGCTGCGATGTCGAAATACTCTGAGACGTTTTCGAAAGGCGTATCCTCACCTTCGACTTCGGTTGAGGGAATACGCACAGCCCGAAACTCGACCCACTCGATGATGCCGGTGAGCCCAAGGCCGCCGACAGTTGCGTGGAAGAGTGGGTCGCCCGGTCCGACTTCTTGCGCTACGCCATCGGTGCGCCACAGCTTCAGCCGTGTGACTGATGCGCCGAACGTGCCTGCCGCGTGGTGGTTCTTGCCGTGGATGTCGTTGGCGACAGCGCCGCCCATCGTCACGAAACGCGTACCCGGTGATGTCGGCAGGAACCATCCAGCAGGTGCCAGCAGTTGCAGGGCTTGGCTGAAGGAGACGCCAGCTTCCGCGCATATCAAGCCGGTCTCGCGATCAAACGAGATCATCCGGTCAAGCCCGGTCATGTCGATGATGTGGCCTTCGGGATTCAGATTGCTGTCGCCATACGAACGCCGCAGACCTACGGCGAGCCCGGGCGCATCTGGAGAGAAGCCGGAGATAAGCTCGCCAATCTCGTCCGGAAAGCGCGGCCGCGCGACCAGATGTCTGGCCTTCACAACGCGTCCCCATGACGCCAGCGTATCGCTCGGATGAAACCGCGTGCTCATGCCAGCGTTTTAGCCCGATATCCGGGAATGTGCGTCACTCCAAGCCTTCAAATGGTTTTCAAAGGCGAAAAGCCGCGCCCTGTTCTGGCGCCGGTAGGCCCAGCGCCAAAAATCGCCAATAGCTGTCAACACCCCTCCCGTGGCAATTGCGCGATGGCCGCCATCGGTCGGCATCTGCAACGGTCTGTCCCCTGTAACAATGAATCAAATGATCCGTGCAGATCCGCGCAAGCCATGCACAGAAGATCACGAAAAGCAAAGTCGCTGGGTTGCTTGGGCGCGCGGCTTGCCACCATCATCCCGTTTATGTCGAAACATTCGACCCCTCGCGGAGCGGCATTTAGGAAGGCATGGCGCGCAATCGTGCCGCCGTCGTTGCTCAAATATGGGCAACCCGCTGCGATCGCCCTTGGGCTCCGCCATCTAAAGGCCGCGCTTGCCCACGGAGAGCCCACGCCGACGCCGGGGCCTCTGATCGTATCGGGCCTTCTCGCAGGTAGAAAAGGCGTTTCCCGCGCCGCCCATCTTACCATTGAAGGCTTTCGCGTTGCAGGTCATTCGCCAGTCGCTCATGACCTTTCCCCGCTGTTCAATTCAAACAGTGAGCAGGTCGGCAGATTGCCCGTATTGCAGCCGGGTGGCGTATGGTTGTTGCATGTGAATGCGCCCGAGGCGATTGCCGCTATGTCACGAATCAAGTCGCCTGACTGGCTGGGCCGCTATCGCATTGCATACTGGGCCTATGAATTACCACGCGCGCCCGCGATGTGGGTCGCCGCATCAGCCGTCTTCCACGAAATCTGGGCGCCTAGCCGCTTTGTCAGCGAAGCCTTGATCGCCGCCGGGGTGCAAACGCCTGTTCGAGTGATGCCACATCCTGTCACGCTCGCGCGGCGCCCGGCGGTCGACCACGCGTCTGGCGACGAGTTCATCGTGCTGGCCATGGGAGATCTCACGTCCAGCGCCACGCGAAAGAACTTGATCGGCGCGATCAAGATCTACAAACGCGCCTTCCCGCAGGAGACGCACGGCACGCGACTGATTCTGAAAGTGCAGTCCGACGATCACGATCCTAAATTTCGCGAGGCCGCGTTGGCAGTGGCTGGTGGGAGGCAAGATATCGTTTTCCGAACGGGCAGCCTCAGCGACGCGGAAATCGACCAGCTTATTGCCGCTGCCACTGTCTTGCTGTCGCCACACAGGTCCGAAGGCTTTGGTCTTGCGATTGCCGAAGCTTTCCTTGCTGGCGTCCCTTCGCTCGCAACGGGCTGGTCGGGCAATATGGACTTCATGGAGACGCTGCCCGAACTCCTCATTGCCCACACGCAGGTTCCCGTGCGCGATCCTGGCCGCATCTATCGCGCCGCCGATCTCAACTGGGCGGAGCCGGACGTCGACGACGCGGCACAGAAGCTGAGAGCGCTGGCTGCCTCACCTACGCTTCGTCGCGAACTCGCCAGGCGCGGCAAGGCTTGCTTGCAGGTGCAAGCGGAAATGTGGTCACGCGACGCGTTGGCATCAATGCCGATCGGCAGGCTGCTCGACGACGCCTAATCAAGAACAATCGTCTTGGCGCCGTTGAGGAAAATACGCCCCTCAAGGTGAAGCTTGACCGCCGTGGCCAGCACGCGCGCTTCGATGTCGCGCCCGACTGCCGCCATCTCTTCCGGTGAATGCGCGTGGGTTGCGCGTTCGACTGCCTGCGCAATAATCGGCCCTTCATCAAGATCGGCAGTCACATAATGCGCCGTGGCGCCGATCAGCTTCACGCCGCGATTGAATGCTTGCGTGTAGGGCGCTGCTCCCTTGAAGCCCGGCAGGAATGAATGGTGGATATTGATGCATCGCCCCGCTAGTGCCCGGCAGGTCTTGTCCGAAAGCACCTGCATGTAGCGAGCAAGCACAACCAGATCGATCTTCATCGCCTCCACAAGTTCCAACAGCCGCGTCTCTGCAGCTTCCTTTCCATCCCGATCGACCGGAATGTGGTAGAACGAGATCCCGTGACGCTCAGCTAGCCAACCGCAGGTGGGATGGTTCGATACGATGGCCGGAACGTTCATGGCCAGCGCGCCGATGCGATGCCGATAGAGCAGGTCGTTGAGGCAATGATCCTGCTTCGAAACGAGCACCAGCACGTTCGGCTTCGCCCTCGCGTCGCGCAGCTCCCACTCCATCGACCATTTCTTTGCGACCGCCTCGAACTCGCGCCGGAACGCAGTCGTGGTGAAACCCTCGCGTGGCGTGAACACCGTACGCATGAAGAACAGGCCAGTGTTCGGGTCGCCGAAATTCGCCGTCTCGATGATGAACAGCTTCCGCTCCGCCAGAAAGCCGGCGACGTCCGCTACGATGCCGACTTCGTCGCGGCAGCTGATCCGAAGGATAAAGCGCTCGGCCAAGGCGTCCGTCATGGGGTCGCGTCCTGCAAGCCGACGGGTCCACGGATGGCGTCAGGCGAACGTGTAATACTTGTTCAGGAAATAGCTGCAAATAGCCGGCGCAGCGACGCCCGCGATGTGGGCAACCTCGAACGGACGCCACTCCCAGCCGATGGCCGGCAGGACCTGCCGGGCCATTGCGAAACTCACGGCCCAGGCGAGTGAGACGCCGAACAAATTGACCCAGACGAAGCGGACTATGCGTGTCGGCCGCATTTTGCCCTGACCCTGGAACAGGGTTAGCTGAAACAGCGAAAAGCCAACTACCATTCCAATGCCATATGACAACACAACGGCCGCCTCGAATGGCATGACGAAGTCAAGCAGGTATCGTGCGCAAACGTTCGCCAGCGCGGAGGCGCCGCCTATAGCCATGAAGTGCCCGAACTCCATGAAAGATGCGTGTTTTTGAGTTGATTCGGGCAATCGAACCTCGGGATAGCCTGTCTAAGCCGCAAGCTCCTCCAAACTGTTCAAGATTGGGTTGATCGCGCCCGTCTGACTGCCTGGCCCGCAGTTGGTTACGTTGCTCAGGGATAGGGTAGGCGGTAGAGCCAGTGTAGCGGTAGTGCGTGAGGCGGGGTTGACGGCGGCAGTTCTCTGTTTTGTGTTCGCGGTCTGGCCGTTGATAGCCTTTTTGGGCGGTTCGGCGCTTTCGCCGCTTGTGGGCGTCGCCGCCTTGGTGACCAGCCCAAAATCTGCTCCTCAGTTTCGGTTTCAATTTTACATGGCCGCTTTTGCGGCCTTCCTCGTTTTCGCCGCGGTGTCAGCGTTGTGGTCCCCTCGACCGTTTGCGTTGATCGACTTCGGCACATTGTCGGTCCGCAGTGAGGTGCTTCGGTGGGGGTTGCTGATGATCGCTGGCGGCGCCCTGATCGGAGCGGCTCAAGGCCTCAGTGGTCACGGCGCCCGATGGGTTTCAGGTTTTTCGACAGTTGCCATCGTCTTGCAGTTTATCATCGTCTTTGCGCTTTCGATCTTTGAGCGCGAAGTGATCGAGTTCTTTTACCCGGGTCGTCCCACAGACGATGGTGTCCAGAACATAACGCGCAACGCAATGTTTATGGCAGTTTCGGCGCCGTTTCTGATCCTGGCCCTTGTCGAGAACCGCCGGCTCAATTCCGGATTGCTAATCGCCGGAGCTGTCATTGTCGGCTCTATTGTCGTGTTCATTCTGCGAGATCTTGATGCCGGTTACGTAGCACTGGCAGCTACGGGGGGGTGCTATGTCGTCCTGCGCGTCTTCGGTCGATACGGATTCCGCCTGCTAGGCGGAGCGGCGGCCTTTCTTGTTTTGGCAGCGCCCTTGATATTTCATTTGATCTCCGCCGGCGCGACCGTCGACACGGCGACCACCTCTTCGCAGTATCGCCAGATCATCTGGCAGCGCGTCCTTGATTTCATTTGGGAGAAGCCGCTGCTCGGATCAGGGGTCGGCGCGTTGCGAGCGACGCGCGAGACTATTCCCTCAGGGGTGTTCGAGGGAGACCTCTATATTCCCAATCATCCCCACAACATGCTGCTGCAGTTATGGGCCGAAACGGGGGCCGTAGGCGCATCGCTCGTCGCGTTGACGGTGTTGTTGGCAGCTTGGCGCTTGCCGCGCCCAGAGAGGCTTGGTCCTGCGACGCCGCGCGTTGCGGCGATCATCGGCGGGCTTTCGGCTTCGCTGGTCTCGTTCGATCTGTGGAATGAGGCTTGGTGGGCGTTCTTCTGTCTATTGGCAGTGGTGACTGTGGCGTATTTCCGTCGCTATGCAGCTGCCGCCGTCATTACGGAGTCGGCAGCTGATCCTGAACTACGCGGGATGTATGGCGCGTCTGGGAGCACACGTCCTGAAAAGCTAGTTGCCGGTAATCAGTCTCCGCTTCTGCCAGAAGTCGCTGCGCAGTCGGCTCAAATAATTGTGGCCGACACCTCCGTGCAGTCTCGGTCCAACAACAACTTCAATCTCTTGCGCCTGCTTTTCGCGTTGATGGTCGTAGCCTTCCACGTGGTCGTAGCTGTTCCGGAATGGTCGTCCAGAATTTATACCCAAATGAGTCGGCTCGCTGAAGTCGGCGTCCAAGGCTTTTTCGTGCTGTCGGGTTACCTTGTCTATGCAAGCCTAGAACGCTCTAAATCCATCGCCGAATATGCAGAGAAGCGCTTTCGTCGATTATATCCCGCATATGCGTTCGTCATACTGGCTTGCGCTGGCGCGGCGCTGATTGCGAGCGCGGCAGCGCGGGAAGACCTGCTTGGCGTTGCGCGGTACACGGGTTGGAACCTGATCTTTGCCAATTTTATGGAGCCAAGCCTTCCCGGCGTTTTCGTCAACAACCCCACGTCCGAAGTGAACGG